>NZ_JBGUAZ010000008.1 GCF_041821085.1 Natrinema sp. HArc-T2
TTACGGTTTCTCAGTACGGCGATCGGGTTCGCCCTTGCTTTTGGCTGGTATTACGTACTCTCCGCCCACCTCGTCGAGATTCTCACAGCGAACGGTATCGATGTCACGATCGCCGCCGCTGGACTCAGTATCATCGGTGGCGTCAGCGTCTTCACCCGCGTCGGGGGTGGGATCATTGGAGACCGTGTGGGCCAGCGCGAGACCTTTATAACAAGTGCCGTCCTCGCCAGTCTCTGCGCGGTTGGATTCCCATTTGCTCACTCGAACCTTCTAATCTACGTCGTTCTCTTCGGGTTTGGTATCGCCCTTGGGCCCCTCGCCTCGCTTTGGTCACCGATTATCCTCACTCGCTTTGGTTCCGAGAATGCGACTGCGACGGTCGGCTTGATCAATATGACCGTGGCTGGCTCTGCGTTCCTTACACCGCTCATTGTAAACGCGCTACATCACGTGACCGGCGGATCCGTTCTTCCTCTCATCCTGCTGGGTGCCATCACTATTTTCGGGGCAACCCTTTTCCACTGGGGTACGAATCCGGCAAGTGGTAATTTTAACTAAACCCGGCATCCGTTCTAGGTTAGCAGATTGCACAGCCATCTGATTGGATGGCGTTGTGACGAGCGGTCTGAGAAATCCGGTGGATGATGTGACCTACAAAGCACCGAATTCAGTACTTGTGAATCGAATTCGAAGAGCGTTCCCCTGTTTCCCCCTGATGAATTGCTCGAGCGTGCACGCACAACGAATACTGGTCCAACGCGAACGGAAACTCGACATTGTCGCGCTGTTCTACACGCTTTCACTCGGTTTCGCCGCCGCGATGGCACTTCCTAGTACCATTGCTACCTCGCTGGCTTCGTCCGCTGTCAGGCCAAACCACTCATCGTCGCTGTCACTGCTGTCCGCGGAGATGAACCAAAGAGCGACGGTGGTCAAGCGACTGCTCAACCACATCGTATCCCTTCCATTCGACATTGCTGGACTCCTCGCTGATCGTGACTGATTCGATCGCCGTGTTTGCCAACCGATAAAATGTGAGAATTTATTCCCATGGTACGCTAAACACATATTTATAATATTTCAGATAAGTTGTTATGTGCGAGAGAGTGCCTACTCTGTATGGGTCTTCGAGATTTCCATCCGGCTGTTCTTGCAACAGCACTTGCAACGTTCGTTTCCTTCCTCGGAATCGGGGTTGTCGATCCGATTCTGCCCAGTATCGCGCGTGAGATGGGGGCATCCCACTTCATGGTGATGTTTCTGTTCACGAGCTACCTCTTGGTTATGGGGCTCGCTAACCTGGTTGCGGGCGCGCTTGCCACACGATTCGGAAGCAAAAACACGATGCCCCTCGGAATTGCAACGGTTGCCGTTTTCGCGGGGGCTTGTGCGTTCGTGTCGACGATCGAATCCTTGTCGATTCTCCGTGGCGTCTGGGGACTCGGAAACGCGCTGTTCACCACGACGGCACTCGCTATCATCGTCGGTGTCGCTGGCGGGTGCAGTGAGGGAGCTATCACACTCTACGAAGCGGCACTCGGCTTTGGAATCGCCTGTGGGCCGCTTCTCGGTGGCTTGCTCGGCGCACAGTCATGGCGACTGCCGTTCGCTGGGACCAGTATCCTGATGATCATTACGTTCGGGTTCGTCATCGCCACAGTCTCCGAACCAGACACCGAACGCCAGCAGGGGATTCGCGATGTCGTCGGGACGTTCCGCCACACGGGCGTATTTACGAACGCAGTTATCGGCATGCTCTACACCTTCGGCTTCTTCACGTTGCTCGCGTACACGCCGCTCATCATCGGTCTCGGTACGGTTCAAATCGGTCTCGTGTTCTTCGCCTGGGGACTGTTCGAGATCGTCGGGTCGGCCATCCTCTCGCCACGTCTAAACCAACGATTCGGGATGCCTGAGGCCACCAGTGGCGCGCTCGTCGTCGGTGTCGGACTCGTTGTCCTCTTGGGTCGGCTCAGTGAGTTTCGTTTCTCCACCCCGGACCCAGCTACCAACCACTGATACTCTCTAATGCCTAGAGTTGAGGAACGATTCGGGCAGAAGAAAAGTACAACTTGGACAGGACATAGCCAGCACTGAACGGTTTAGCGAATCTAAGCTCTCTCTGAGCAGGTTGGCGAGTTGCATAGACACTTCTTGACACCTGCTCGTTCCTCAAACTCTCATCTAGACAGTGCCGACTCAGTGAAAGTTCGCAAATCTGTTACGTCAGCAGTCTTCGATAGTGCGTCGAGAGCTCGGTCAGCGCCATCTTGCCGCCGTTGGGCGTGTGTCTGGAGTTGTGACTCGTCCAGCGTTGGTAGGACAACCATCGCTTCTTTCCGATTCGCTTCGAGAACGCGGTCAACCTGTCGGACGGTGCTGAGTTCGTGTCCGAGTCGCGCGAAGTGCCGGCGATGCAAGTCATCGACGCCAGCAAGCGTTGCTCCCAAGACGGCAGCACCTTTACCAAGACTCCCTGCCGTCTCATCCAAAAACGTCGCTGGATCGTAATCCGCCGGTTCGGCTGACGTGTATACACGGGCAAATGCTTCCGTGATGGTTCCGAGAACCGTTGTCAGTATTTCGAAACAGTCACTGGACGGAGCGTCGGGTATCGAGTGGAGTGAAGAGAATGCGACCGAATACAGGTAGTCACCAGCGAGCAGCGCCGGTGCGGGTTCTAACGTGAGTGAGTGGAGCCCTTTCCCGGAGAGGGTAACGAATAATCGACTCCGAAGGCGGACGTAGCCGCGGAGCAGTTCGACTCCTGTTGCAGCTGGTAGGACGGTCTCGAGGTCTCGAGTGTCTGTCAGCGAGGCGTATGCGTGTCCCACCAGTTGGCCGTACCACCTGTCGCAGGGTTCCTGTAGAACCTCACGGATAAGTGGGAGCCCGGCTTCTTCTGTGTCACTGAGCACTGTCTCTAACTGACGGTTGATTTGTGACGAGGAGAGTGGCGCTGGATCAGTCATCGCCTGCCACCTCGACACTGGTTTCACCGAGGTCGACTCGGGATTCGGTCAGATTACTTTCGCGCCACGTGCCACGTCGATACCATGCGTAGGCGATGATTGCTCCCGCAATGTTCGAGATAGCGAACGACAGCCAGATACCACTTTCTCCGAGCGGGCCCGCAGTGAGCCACGCGATCGGGAAGCGGACAACACCGAGCGTCAGCACTGAGATCGCCGCTGCAGTGAGCGTCTTTCCGGCACCACGGAAACTGCCCGTGTACGCCCGCATAATGCCCATGAACCCGAACGTCAGCGCGACGTACCGGATGAACTCTGCACCGATATCGACTACCTGGGCGGCGTGCGCTTGGTCAGCACCGACGAACGCCGAGACGATGGGTTCTGGAAACAGGAAGGCGGCGATTCCTGCGATCGTGAGGACCCCGAAGAGTACTTTCGCGGCCAGCCCTGCCGCTTGTTCTGCTCGGTCTGGTTTATCAGCCCCTATATTCTGGCCGGTCATCGTTTCCACGCCACGGGCGACGGCGAGGGCAGGGAGGAAGGCAACCGAGAAGACACGCGTACCGATACCGTACGCAGCTACGACTGTGTCCGGGAACATCGCAACGATGACCAACAGCAGGTTCATCGAGATCGCTCGGCCAGTACCTTCGATGGATGCCGGCAAGCCGATGCGAACGAGGCGGCGGAGATACGAGGGGTCAGGGGCCATATCGTGGAGGTTGATTTGGACACCACGGTTTCCGCGGAACATGATTGCTAGACCAACAATCAGTGCGAGCGCACGCGAGAACACGGTGGCGATAGCCGCGCCCTGAATGCCGAGTTCCGGGAACGAGAGCGTGCCGACAAGCGGGGCGTTCTCGACAATTGTCCACCCGAAGATCAAGAACGGATCGATGACAATGTTGAGCACCACCGACCCGAACATGACGAGCATCGGCGTGATCGTGTCGCCGTATCCCCGCATGAGTGCGATGAATACAGCGAACCCGAACATAAACAACAGGCCGAGAGAGATGACTTCCATGTAGCTGGTCGCCAGCGGCAGCACATCTTGCGAGGCGCCCAGCAGGCCGAGGAAGGTGTCGACGCCGACGTAGCCGATGCCGCCAAGAATGACTGCGGCGATAGCGGCGAACGTCACCGTCTGCGAGGCGGCGTACTCGGCTTCGCGTTCTTCGTCTGCACCGGTAAACTGTGCGACGAGGACGCTGCCGGCGACGGAGATTCCCATCCCGAGAGAGATGAGCAGGAAGACCATCGGGAACGCGAAGCTGATCGCTGCCAGGGCATCCGTGCTGTACTGGCCGAGCCAGAAGGTATCCGCGAGGTTGTACGCGGTCTGGAAGAGGTTCGTCACGACGATCGGCATCGACAAGAAAAAGAGGGGCTTGCCGATGCTACCCGCGGTGAGATCGAACTCCTCGGGTCCCTTGAACAAAGATCGAATGCGACTTCGAACTCCCATTAATGGGTCGCCTCCGATAGCTCGTCTGCGAGAAAGTGTGTCTCAGCGTACTGTGTGATCGCCTCATAGGATCGCTCGAATGACTGATCGATAGCTACACGCCGCGTATGTGCTCCCGTGATAGCTGTGATAAGGAACTCGGCAGCGACGGCGGGCTTGACCGTTTCATTGAACTCGCCCATCTCGACACCAGCCGTGATGATCTCCCGCGCCCGTTCGAAGAGCAAATCATCGAAGCTGACGAGTCGCGTCTGGATCGCGTCGTTGTACGGCGCTTGCGCTGTCACTTCGAGTAGCGCGGTTTGGTACTCTTGGGCAGGCGCAGCTTCTTCGTCAGTGAGAGCCGTTTCGAGGAGCGTATAGAGTTGGTCACGCGGCGTGCCACCGTCGACTGCGGGAAGCTGCGCAGTGTATCGTTCGTACAGAAAGTCGAGAAACTCGAGGAAGAGGTTCTCTTTGCTGTCGTAGTAGTAGTGGATGGCTGCTTTACTCCGGTCTGCCTCGTCAGCGATGTCTTTGAGAGTGAGATCGGCGTATCCGTGCTGGCAGAGTGCCCGAGACGTCGCCTCGAGAATTTCAGTAGCTGTATCATCGTCCATATCGGGAAGCACGCATACTTACTAACCGATTAGTCAAAAGGGTTTGGAACGCAACGCTCTCAAGAGAGGTCATCGGTTTTCACCTATGTAGACGTCTACACCGACACCGTCCGAAGTGATACTATCTGACGAGTGGGTCAAAACTATTATCTGCGGCCCACATCAGTACTCGTACGATGGCCGATACGCCGACAGAGGCCGAACCCGATCCACACGAGGAGATCATGCGCGCAACGTACCGCGCACTTCGTGAGCACGGATATGCCGATCTCACGATCAAGCGTATCGCCGATGAATACGGAAAGTCAACCGCTGCAATCCACTACCACTACGACACGAAGGACGACCTGCTGACAGCATTTTTGGATTTCATTCTCGATCAGTTCAAGGACACGGTTCACGAGGTCGAGACGACAGATCCCGAGCAGCGACTCGAGTTGCTACTCGACAAACTGCTCGTCAATCCCAAGGACCATCAAGACCTTCTCGTCGCCATACTGGAGATGCGGAGTCAAGTGCCGTACAACGACCAATTCCGCGAGCGGTTTCAGCAAAACGATGAGTACGTTCAGTACCTGATCCGCACAGTGATCGACCAAGGGGTCAAGACAGGCGTGTTCGACGATGTCGACACTGACCACGTAGCCCAAGCGCTCATGATAATCGTCGACGGCGCGCGGACACGAGCGGTTGTGTTCGACGAAGAAGATTCGCTCGAGACAGCGAGGCGAACCGCAGCAGAGTACGTGACCGCCGCTCTAGTCGCTGATGACTGAGTACCAGTCGTAAGTCCGTAGAATGATTATTATCGACCGTCCCCTTCCTCGAGTCGCTCCCGATCGATGTCATCGATCGGCTTCGTACACCACTGGCAGAACTCGAGGTCGGAATCCAGTTCCTTTCCGCAATGAGGACAGGGTGTCGACTCCGCTGCGGCAGGATCGACCGCGCTTGGAACACGCTGAGAGCGCGCGAGCAGGTACGCGTCCAAGATGCTGAGGCCGATAACGAGGAACAGCGGTGCGACAACCAACGCCTCCTCGAGTCCACCGTTTCCGGTCACAAACGCGTCGAGCGCAGTCGGATCGACGAACAGTGTGGTCACGACGAACGAAGCAGCGAGCCATCCGAGCGCACGACGCCACCGCCGAAGGTAAAGGTGACCGAGCCCGGTAGCGAGCATCGCGAGTAGCATCGCGAGCCACGGTCGTTTCTGCGATGTTGACTGAGCCATGTCACTAACTAATCGATTAGTAAGTATAAGCCTTCTCCTGTCGGCATTCGCCAGTCATCTTCAATTGTCACCCAGGCCGTGTGACAGTCTTGTGTCAGAATCCGTGATCTGCCGAACAGGCTGAAACGCGAGCGCTGCAATCGCGACCTCTAGTCCACCAGCTACGAGAAATGCCGGTAGGTAGCCGTACAGCTCTGTAACGGTTCCACCGATGAGAAATCCGCTCAACATCCCGAGACTACCGAACACATTGAATCCGCCCATCGCTGCACCACGCTCCGTCGCCGGTACGATATCAGTGACAAGTGCCATTGTCGTTGGTGAGACAAGCGCCCCACAGACACCGACGAGTACCGTCAGAATTGCTGCGGCCACGTAAGTAGGCGAAAGTACGACGGCGATGATCGTCACTCCATATAGCAGTGATCCGACAACGACTGGCAGGAATCGCCCGATTCGATCCGAGAGCGATCCGACTGGATACTGTAATACTGCAAACGGAACGAAGAATAACGCAAGCGTGAATCCCGCTGTTGCAGCATCGATATCGAATGTATCTCTGAAGTACGCAACACCGGTTAACGCAAAGAATCCCGCAGTCAAGCGATCGATGTATCCGAATGCGAACGGCACAAGTAAGATCGGGTACGATCGGACTCGATCGGACTCGATCGACGACTGTATCGACAGGGGCCCACCACCGACACTCCGGTCGGGGATCGTCGCAGCGAGGGCAGCCGAACCACCGAGGAGTATTGCACCCCCGTATAGTGGCGCAAGCGGATCAACCGTGGTGAGTTGCCCACCAACGACCGAGCCGAGTGCCGCACCGAGTCCGATAGCTGTCCCTGCTGCACCCATGTTTCGACCGTGTCCACCTGAGCGATCCATTAGCATCGTGATCGACAGCGAGAACGCACCAATGGTAAACGCACCACCGGCGACTCGCAATAGCAACACAACACCGAACCCGAGACTAACATGAGGAGCGACTGCAACCGCCAAGTAACTTACAGCACCGCCCGTCGCGCCCAAGACGACCGACGGTGTTCGAGACCCAAGAGAATCACTGGCGACACCCCACAAAACGGCACACAGAACAAATGCGCCAAACTCAGCGACTAGAAACCACGTTCCGGCGAGAATGCTCTCACTGCCACCCAGCGCCGAGACCGTTTCGTCAAGCCCCGGATAGAGAAACACCTGCGAGACGAGAACACTCCAGACGACAAGCGAAAGTCGGGATCGATCACTCATAGAGACGAGGCTATCTACGTGGATGCGGCCAGATCATCTGTGTGTCCCATGTTCGATCGAGTATACCTGTTCGAAGAGTCACTAGCGAACAGGATGAGGAGTGTCGCTGACATACAAGTAATTACTCAGTTAGTGCAAAAAGTTTCTCATCGAGAGCGCCAGAGCGAGACAGAAGCGACGAATTCGTATATTTCCGTCTGGAGAATCCCCACACGAGCTTCGACGGTATCATCAAGAAGAAGAAAGACTAACCAAACCGTTAACTCTTGCAATCCCTGAATCAGGGTATGGATCTCTCTGTTGTCGATCTGTCTCCCGTTCCGAACGACGGGACCGCGAGTGACGCGTACGCGAACACCGTTGAGGCCGCTCAACAGGCTGAAAAGCTCGGATACTCTCGGTTCTGGGTGGCCGAACATCATAGCATGGCAGACACTATCGCCGGGACGACGCCCGAAGTGCTGCTTGGACACCTCGCCGCTGAAACAGAATCGATTCGACTTGGATCAGGGGCAGTGCTACTCAACCACTACAGCCCGTTCAAAGTCGCCGAACAGTTCGGCGTACTCGATTCACTCGCACCAGGTCGTATTGACGCGGGCCTTGGCCGGGCTAATGGATCGCCTGCGGCAGATCAAGCCCTCGGAACAGACCGACACATCCAGAATCCCGATGAAGATCATGCAGAGAAGATCGAAGCCGTCGTCAACCACCTCTATGACGACTACCCTGACGGACATCCCTACAGCGACCTGCAGATACCGCGTTCGGGCGAGGACGTCCCCACGCCATGGGTGCTCGGGTCAAGTCCATCAAGCGCTGCGATCGCAGCTGAACTCGGGCTCCCATACTGCTTTGCGGCGTTCATTCGACCGCAGCTGGCAACCCGCTCGTTCGAGACGTATCGCGAACAGTTCCAGTCGTCGTCACTTGCCGGTAGTATCGGCGAGCCACAAGGTATGATCGCTGTGAACGCAGTCTGTGCAGAGACCGATGAAGAGGCGGCACGACTCCGAGCCGTGGCCGAGGCGTCATACCAGCGTATGCAACGCGGGGTTGTCGGCACGAGACCGTCCATTGAAGAGGCTATCGACGAATTCGGTGGCGTTCCAGAGCCGACGCCCGCAACACTCACTGCTGATGAATGGCCACGAGCGATTTCCGGGAGCCCGGAGACGATTTCATCACTTCTTGAACGACTCACGGAACGCGTCGGCGTTGACGAAGTGATGATTCAACACATCCACGCAACCCATACGGATGCGTTCCGTTCGCACGAACTGATTGCTGAGGGCATCGGACTCACGTGAAGACGGATGGCTTGCTTGGATACAACTCTGCAATTGGATTCTTTCAGCTTGCAAAGGCAATGAATACTAAATTTGTTTATTCCTCCCCTGTGATTTATAAATATGCAAGCTTATCCCGGACAAAACTGCGACAAAGACCCGGAGGAACGATCTAATCGCTGCAGCAACTGCGGCAAGAGAAAACAGTGGATTAGCCAAGGCCACCACAGCGAAATATACGCCTGCCTATACTGCAATTGACTTTCACTGAGTCAATTAGTGACATCCACCTCACGTAAACGACCACGGGTCAGGTGACCGTGGCTTTTGTAACTCTATCAGTCTATCTTTCTACAAGGAGAGGTACGAAACACGCCCGGGCGTCGATCTTGCAGACGTTACGAGTGTCCAGCAAGTCAGAGTCGTCTGGAACGGCGATGAAACGCTCTCTACCCGGAAAACGCTGTGAAAAAGGATAGACACTATTTCTGCCACGTCGAATGCGACACGGAAGGTGATGACGGCCCATCGAAGAAAGCAGAATGGACGCGGAAGAAGAAAGAGCAGCATCGCCGACATTCGCTTCACGCATTAACGCGAGACATCGTGGAGCAGTGTACTATTCGTGGTGTTGGTGAAATCGCTGTAGAACACCCGGAAGACATCCGTGATGATGCTGAATGGGGTCGCCACGGGAACAAGAAGTTCCACGATCGACCGTTTGACACGATCATCGGCATGATCGAGTACAAAGCCGAAGAGCACGGGATCAGCGTCGAGCGCGTTGATGAATCCGGGCTCCGAACGTCGAAGACGTGCTGTGCGTGCGGGATGGAAGCATCTGCGAATCGCGTGGAACGTAGACTGTACGTCTGTGACGAGTGTGGATTAGTGGCGAACGGGATCTGAACGCTGCGGAGAATATGCGAGCGACGGTACTCCGAGTCCTGAAACGGATAGGAGACGGCTGTTTGGCGCAGCCAGCAGTCCGCCTGTTCGACAAATACACCGGCAGGGTAGCGGGCCGAGAACAGGTCGCCGACTGCAAACCATACTATCCCAACGATCGGGAATCCTACGGCTTCAGCCGTAGGAGGACTTCAAAGTGAGGAGGAGGTCACACTAGACGGTGACGGTGCGACCTATCGCACACTATCACTCCATAAAAAATAATCATAGATATAAAACATGAGCGATTGATTATATATACAAGTACGTTGCCAGCACGAATGCGATGATATCCACGAACGAACAGCAAGTAGCGATTCCGGATGGTCTCGCATCATCACAGGCTAAACTCGTCTACCTCTCCCTCTTCGTGATGGAGAAGGCGACCGTATCTGAGATCCAGCAACTGTTAGAGTTGCCCAAGCTCACGATTCTTCCAATTATCAGATCGCTCGCCGCAAACGACCATATCAAGCGTACGGAGGACGGCTATGCTATCTAAGGAATGCCGAACTCTTGCCGGCGAGCAATCGAGCTACATCACCGGCAAAGTCAGTGACATTAATGGGGGTATCGACCTATGATCCCTCAGCCAATCCACAAGGGAAGCGGCCAGCAAGCTACCCGAATGACACATTCCCGAAAACCATTGCGACCGACACTGGATGGTGATTGCGAATGACGGCGCATCGTCAATCTTCAGCTGGACAGACAGATCGCGTGGCGATTATCGGTGCCTCAATGACTCAGTTCGGACAACGCGAGGGGGAATGGGTAATGGATCTCCTCGCGGAAGCCGGAATCAAGTGTCTCGAGGACGCAGGCGTCGACGCAGACGACGTCAAGCACCTCTATGTCTCGAATATGACCAGCGGTGAGTTCGAAGGGATGACGGGGGTGATGAACGCGCTGGCACACGACCTAGACATGATGCCGGCATACACCCAGCGAGTCGATCAGACGAGTTCGAGCGGCGGAGCCGGGATCTACGCCGCCTGGCAATCGATCAAAAGCGGAGCCAGTGACATGACCTTGCTCGTCGGCGGTGAGAAAATGACTCATACAACGACCGGCGAGTCGACCGACATCATTGCGTCAATCGGTCATCCCACGGAGTACAAGACCGGCGTCACGCTCCCATCGTTTGCTGGCCTCACAGCGCGCCATTATCTCGAACGATTCGACGTGCCCCGGGAGAGTTTGGCGAAAGTGGCGGTCAAAAACCACAAAAATGGCGTCGACAACCCCAACGCCCAGTTCCAGAAAGAAGTCGATCTCGAGACGGTGTTGGAGTCACCGATTATCGCCGATCCGCTCCGTCTCTACGACTTCTGTCCGGTGACGGATGGCTCGGCCGCGCTGCTTTTCTGCCCCGAATCGGTCGCCCGGAAGTACACGGACGACTACGCCGTGATCGCAGGTGTCGACGGAGCAACAGACACGCATGTCGTCCATGAGCGTGCGGATCCAACCGTGATGGGAGGCGTCGTGAAGAGCGGGAACGGCGCCTACGAGATGAGCGGCTACGGTCCTGACGATATCGATGTCGCAGAACTCCATGACATGTTCACTATCCTCGAGTTCCTCCAGATGGAAGGACTCGGGTTTGCCGACCAGGGGGAAGCCTGGCAACTTGTCGAAGACGGATACACAGAGAAAGACGGTGAACTTCCGGTCAATACGTCTGGCGGCCTCAAGTCGAAGGGTCACCCGCTCGGTGCGAGTGGCGTCGCACAGGGCGTCGAGATCTACGAACAGCTCGTCGGCGAGGCCGGCCCACGACAGGTCGACGCGGATGTCGGCCTCTGTTGTAACGTCGGCGGCTTCGGTAACTGCGTGATCACCACCATCATGGAGGCAGCACAATGACGATGGACGCGATCCGATATGAGAACGGTACGATCAGCTATCCCGGCCACCCGCGCGGTCCCGGTGGCTCGAATCCGGCGGAAACGATCGATCTCAGCGAATATACCGCTGAAGTCGTCACCTGGACGACCAGCACCGCGACGCCGCCCGGCGTCCGCGAACCGAACTACCTCGCGATCGTCGAGTTCGACGTAGAGGGTGAATCCGTCCGCGCGATCGGCCAGTTGACCACCGATGATGTTGAAACAGGTGATGAGGTCCGCCCTGTCCACGTCGACGAACTCCGCGAACCCGGCGCTGGCATTCGGGAACCCGAGAGTCAAGACTGGGACGGCTACCGGTTCACACCTGTGTGAGTTGGCTGGCCGCAATAATCGGAGGCTTTGTGTGAAGTATCTCGGGGACAAGCCCCGAGACTTCGCCGTGTAGACCGCACATCCCAATCAAGGCACGCGGTTGCAGTCGAATTTAATTCACCTCGACTTCTCTTATGAATTGTCTGGAAGTAACACCTGAACACCCGGTGTGTCCGTGAAGGTCGGTCGCTCCGCCACGACCCGACAGTACCCATCTCACTACGTCAAGAGCGTGTGGGTTTTGAGAGGCGCCGCATTTCCACGGTCGAAGCCAAACTCAACGAGGATGAGCGAACTGACCTCAAGTCCGGCAGCATCCATCACGGTCTCCTTTGACAGTGCCCCTAACGGTGTTTTAGGTGAGTCTGATCAGTTAAACTGACCAGTATTACTCGTTGATAGCGTCGAGTTTTTCCTCTCAAGGAATAGTCTCACGTCCAGTCGATACAACTGGTGTTCTACATTCTGCCTTGCTGTAATCGGGATTACCATCTACGATACGCTACTTCTGACAAGAGGGATCCACATCGGTATTGCGACACGATGACGGCATGCCCAAGTCACATCACAGTCTGATTTTCAGAGTGGTCGGTCTAAGAAAACGGAAGTGCTAGAAATCCATACCCCACTCGCGGAGAATATCCTCGGCGTCGTCTAAATTTTGCATCCCGGCGAGATAGATCGCTTCCCGAGCATCAAGCTTGTAAAGGTCATCGTCAAATCGGTCCTCGAGCTCGCGGCGTGCTTGTTTCTCGTTGTCCTCGGTATCCTGATAGACGAACAATTGGTGCACACCCCCATCGCGATCTTCTTTGACTGAGTCTCGAACGACTATTCGCGGTAAGTCTGATCGGTCAAACTGACGGGTATTACTGCCAGACGGCGTCGGGTTTTCTTCCTGATCGATTTGGCCAGCCTGGCCAGTATTACTGGCTGCATCTTTTTGCCCATCAGTCTGGTCAGACTGACCAGTACCACCAGTATTACTAACCACATTTTCTTGTTCTTCTGACTGGCCAGTAGTACTGGCTTCTGTTTCCTGCTCCTCTGATTGGTCACTCTGCTCAGTCTCGTCAGCAAACGGGTTTTGGCCACCAGATTTCATGCTGTGACCTCTGTCGTCGCAAATTGATCGGCAATGAACTCGGCTAGCTCGTCGAACTTCTCGAGCGTCGGTTCTTCGTAATCGCGAAGATCGCGGTAGTCGTCGTTCTCCGCGAGTTCGTAGATCGACACTTGGTTGTCCCACGCGTCACCAAGCATCGACCCACGCTCGCCAATCGACACAGGGGCGATCGGCAGTGACTCCTCCTCGAGTGCACTGAGATATTTCTGGTTCACGTTTGTCCCCTTGACCTTGTTCGGGACGGTACCGAGAACACCGACGTCGATATCTCCGAGTTCAGCCTCGAGGCCACTCACCACATCACGGAGGCCCTGAACACTCCGCTCGCCTTTCGGAGATGGTTCGAAGGGGATGAGGAGATTCGACGTTGCGTAAACCGCGTTGTACAGGTGTTGCCCCTCAGACGCTGGTGGATCAATGATGATAACGTCGTACTCCGATGGGACACCCGCGTCGACGAGGACCCGTCGGAGCTGCTTTTCCTTCTCGAACTCCCCCTCGAGGCTCGTCTGGTCCTCGAGTTCCTTGGCCGTCGCGAGGAGATCAGCAAGGTTGCCGAGATTATTGTGACTCGGAACGAGATCTACGCCTTCAGTCGACTGGATGAGGTCATGGAAATCGCCTCGTGGTCGGTCAACCATGTGGAGGACGAGATTGTCGGCTTCGCTGTCGGCCTTCCGATCATCGAGACCGAAGTGATTGGTGAGGCCGCCATCCTGCGGATCCATATCGATTCCGAGAACCTTCATCCCTTGATTCGCGTGCGCACGCATGAGGTTAGCCGCAAGCGTCGTCTTTCCGACGCCACCCGCCTCGGACCAGACTGTATACGGAATCATACACGCTAAGCAGATGGTCTCCTTATATAAAAATACTATCCAGACAAGACAGTGTTGCTGGACAGTAATACTACACAGTATTACTAGCCACACTTTATAGCCACTTCTGAATGCTGGCGCTGTTACGGAGAAGTTTTTATTGAGAGAGACAACTGTACAGCGGAAATGGCAGATCTGTATTTCGAAAATCTCGAGGAAGGCCAACGACGAGAACTCGGTAGTTATACTGTCCCAAAGGATGAAATGATGGAGTTCGCACGACGGTACGATCCGCAGCCGATCCACGTTGACGAGGAGGCTGCTCGGGACTCCATCTTTGGTGGGGTAATCGCGAGCGGTTGGTACACTGCTAGCGTCTGCATGCGGCTCCTCGCAGACGAATTCCTCAATGAGGCTGCGAGTATGGGTGCGCTTGGCTTGGACGAGCTCCGGTGGCAGAACCCGGTTCGAGCGGGCGATACGCTTACTGTTTCGAACGAGATTCTCGAAACGCGTCCATCGGAGAGCCGCGACGATCGTGGCTATGTTCGGAACAAGACGGTCGCACGCAATCAGGACGGCGAGGAGGTCCTTGTCTGGGTCGCGACCAATATCTTTGCTTCGAACTGACATCCACCTGTGGCTAACGCCACTCTGGATACCTGCTCTGGCCGAACCCGGCAGGGAAAGTGATCACTCGAGTGACTTCCTTCCCACCCTACTCGGTCACCGCTGACGCGGTTCGCTCGTTGAGGACGGGCATTAGCGCCTGATTTTCAGGTAAATGGAGATATTCGCTACCCCCCTTATCGGTTAAATCGGAAGTCCACGCTGAATGCCATGTCCTTCAAGGCGTAGTTAGCTTACTTCCGTCGTTTCCGTAGTCCACCCTAGGTTTATATCGTGTTTGTTCAATAGCGTTGGAAATCCAGCCATTCGTGGTAACCTAACTTGGACGGTGCTATGCCTCCCGCTCAACCCACGTCTGAAGACGGAAGTATGCTAATCGACTCAATGATTACGAACGAAATCCACTCCGGCTACCGATGGCGAGTGTTGCGCCGGGCCTACTGCTTGACCTCCGCCTGAAGACGGAGGCATGCGCTATCGGTCTGTATCAGGCTCTACTACGGACCGGCTGTGCCGACAGCGGTCGCCCACAATCCACTGACTGCCGCGGCAAGCGTTAGAAGGATTGCAATGGTGAAGTTTCCGGTGTACTCGACGCTGGCTGTTCCGAGCGGTGGCATCGCGAGAGCGGCGACACCGATCGCGACGTTGAACGTTCCGACGATGGCAGTGTCTTTCTCGGGTGAATAAACACCCATGAGAAGCGGGATATACAGCGTCGCGGAGCCACCCAGTCCGAGCCCGATCAGGCAAATCGCAACCGCAATGATCGAAACGGAGGGGACAACCAGCATTGCGATACCGACAGCCGCACAGACGAGTGATGCGAGAAACGCTCGTCGCGAGCCCATGACGTCGGCGAGATAGCCGCTGGCGATCCGCGAGATGATACTGACACCGCCGATCAACCCGAACGCGGTGGAGGAACCGGCAGCCGTCAGTCCGCGAGTAGCGAACAGATCGACAGCATAGGCGGCAAGCAGCTGGTACCACGCAAACGAGAGCGCGATCCCGACGAACAGCAACTGAAACGTTCGCGTCCCGGCTAAGCGAGTGAGCCACTCGAGCAGTTCGCTGGCGGTCGCAGTCGACTGTGCTGCCCAGTTCGGGCGTCGACAGACGAGCCCTGCGAGGAGAAAGGCGAGGGCGGTTGTCGACATGATCAACAGAAAGCCACGCCGCACGCCGATCGCCGAGAGCGCGCGCTGCCAGATCGGTGGGAGCACGAACAGTCCGAGTCCGTTACCGACGAAGAGCAGTCCCGTTGCGGCCCCCCGGCGAACCTCGAACCAACGCGGAACGACGGAGGCGAGGAGAACGAACGCCGTTCCGAGTGCAAGTCCGAGGACAGCGAACACGGCGAGCAGTCCACCGAGCGACTCGAAGAGATACAGCGACGGTGCGACCGCACCCGTTGCGAGCGAACACGCGAGCAACACCGCTCGAGCCCCAAACCGTGCGCCGAATACGCCGATGAGCCCGGAGCCAATAAAGAACGTAAAGAGCATGATAGAGAACACACCGGAGAGCGCGACCGATGAGACGCCGAATGCATCGCTGAACGGTGCACGGAAAATACCGTACGAAAGCGGTGTCCCGAAGGTAAAAACCATCGCTACAGAGCCGACGATCGCCACGATCCAGCTACGGCGGCTGTCGGGCCGTTCAGCACGAGCAGTATGCACGATCGACTCTCACCGATGAGCGGTCGAAAGGGTTCTGATCTGGGCTTTGAACGCAGCGATCTATAGGAACAACTGAAACGATTGATACACAGATCGCACGATAGCTGCGCAATCGAATGTACGTTGACGTTCAGTGGCTACGATAGCCGATCGCTACGGCATCTCGGTTCCACATTACGCACCGTTTCGCGACTGGAACATGAGCGGTTTCACCGATATCGTCCGGTGGGCGAGCGTCAAGCAGGATCGGAGAATAGATAGCCGGACAACAGAAGCTTCGGTGGACTCGATGGTTTTGTGGAATCGTCCAGAGACACCCCTCTATCGATGTGTTTGTGAGAGGTGATCACTTGCAACTCGAGTCGAACGTTGGGGCGTGGACAGTGAAAGAGACGGTGAAATAGTTGTGATTGACATGATTGGTGATAATACGCGAGATCAGTGTGAGTCGTGATGGAATTGCTTACTGATAGTAAAATTGTATGATCGGCATGGGAGACTGTTTAAGTCTGTGAAGGGACACCCCTCTATCGATGTGTGGCTTTCAGAGCTCGGCAGCTGTGCCGAAAACGAACGAGGACGTCGTGACACAGACACCCCTCTATCGATGTGTTCGATGTGTCGAAGGGGGTGGGGGGGGGTATCCGACGGGGGAGAGTAGGTGAGAGGTTCGGTACCTCGAGATATCGAAGCAAAGAGCAGATAAGCGGATATCAAGGACGCTAAGCAAGTCGATTTCTTCTTCTCTTCTTCTAGCTTCTAGACTAGACACTCACACACCCCTCTATCGATGTGTTCGATGTGTTCCGAACTGCCGCTCTTTTGTTGTCTCAATCACGTCAGATATCGCCCTACTGCTTGAATAGAGCAGCGTTCCTCTCAGAGACACAGATCCTCTAGATCTTCCTTCTCAAGGCTGTTCTGTATCGAATCCTCTCAGAACGGTTTCTCCACCACGCTCATTTCTCGTTCAAAGGCTCTGTTTCTGTCTCCACCTTCACCTCGAACACATCGATAGAGGGGTGTCTGTGTTACCACCGTACTGCGGCATAACACATCGTCGGTCGTCGGTCACGACTCGCGGTTGCCTACTCTCAGCTCAGGGGAACTGGTGGCGATACCTTCTCAATCGAAGAAATACACATCGATAGCGGTGGGGGAACACTTTTGGTTCCACCCTGTATGGGTCATCGTATGGACCACTTCGAGGATCCTCGCGATGGGGCGGGGACATCGAAGGATGACACGACGGAGCAGGCTCCTTCCTCGTCTGATTCGACTGCATCCGAGCGACCCTCATCTTCGACCGATCCAGCGCCGACCAGTGAATCGAAATCGATCGAGGACATGTTACTTGAGTTCGACCAACAGGACGGACTCATTCGTGACCGGTCGCTTCTCGATCCGAATCATATCGTCGAGGAGGATCGGATCGTCGGTCGCGACGCGCAACTCCAAGAGGTCACCAAGATGCTCCGTGTTGCTCTGGGTGATAACCGCCCGCCAAATCTTTTTCTTTACGGTCCCTCGGGAACCGGAAAATCACTCATTACGAAAGCCGTCTGCAAGAATATTAGTTCCATCTGCGAGTCCCGCGATATCCGGTTCGGGACGGTCGAAGTCAACTGCCAGGATCTCGACACCCTCGGTGTTGCGGTCTACGAACTGGCGAGTCGCGCTGCCGCCGAAGCTGGCGTCGACGTGGAGGTTCCGAAACACGGCGTCGCGACGAAAGAAAAGTGGGACGAACTCTATCGGATCGTCAACGAGAACTTCGACTCAGCGGTCTTCGTCCTGGACGAACTCGACATGCTTGTCGGTCGCCGAGACAAACAGGAGCCGGCGTTTTCTCGACTGCTCTATCAACTCTCTCGAGCCGGTGCAAACAACGAACTCACGGCTCACATCTCCGTCGTTGCGATTTCGAACGATACGAAAATGATGGAGGCTGTGGGTAGTCGGGCTCTGAGTTCGTTTACCCCGGAAGACGTCCATTTCGACGACTACGATGCGAATCAACTCCAGTCGATCCTTCGCCGTCGACAGGACGCGTTCTACGAGGATGTCCTCGACGACGATGTCATTCCATTGGCGGCGGCCTTTGCGGCACAGACTCACGGCGATGCCCGCAAGGCGATCGACCTGATGCGTGTTGCCGGCGAGCTCGCAGAACGCGAAGGTGACGAACGTGTTCGTGAAGAACACGTTCGCAAAGCACAGGATAAAGTCGAGAAAAATCGGGTTCTCGAGGTCGTCCGCGGGATCAGCACTCAGAAGAAGCTATGTCTCTACGCGACCGCAACTGTCGCTGCCGAGGCGGACGACGAATCCGCTCGCAGCACGACCGGGTATCGTGTCTATCAGTTCCTCACTGACGCGATCGGTGCCGAACAATATCATCAGGAGACGTATGTAAACAAGATGAAAGAGATGACGACGTACTCGCTTGTCGACTTCGAACGGCGGAGTCATGGGCCGAGTTCGGGCATGTTCCTCGAGTTTCAGTTCGGTGAGCGTCCCGATACGATTCTTGAAACAATTCGTGAAGATTCGCGTCTCGATATGGTCTCTGCGGACGAGGTAACGAGTGTCGTCAAGGCACAGGTTCGGAACGAAAACTGATGCGATCTGCTGTCACTGTGTCCCGACGCACCCGCATGGTGGGTCGCGAACTCGCCGGCACTGCCTGACAGGTGGCCGTCTGAATCGGTATCGCGGATTCGTCCTACCACACACCTCTATCGATGTGTAATCTGGCGGAATACCCTCTGAAATATCGGATATCGAACGCAAGCTCTGAGCACTCTCGATTGCACTTTCTGGCCACGTCTCATCTTGTATAAATGCTATTGTGTCTCTCAGCCATTGCAATTTCAATCGCGCCACGAAACACACCTCTATCGAAGTGTTTCCGATCCGGTTCACCGATCGCTCGAGTCATTTCGTTTGCCCTCCCTCCGATAGATTCAGCAGCTAAAGCCAACTATACGTGTAGTTCGGTAACCACTCACCACAATCCGGCAGTCAAACCGGCTAGGATGGTCCCTATCAGAAAGACTGCTACTAGGAGTAGGATCAGTGCCGCCACCATCAAATCAGTCCGGTTCATTTCTCATCACACCCTAGTTGTTCGTGGCTGGTAAAACGGTCGATAAGTAGTCCATCTGTACTTATCGAATCAGGATGTCTACATAGTCGGTGTGGGAATCGCTCTATGACACTCTCATAGGTACAATAGTTACAGTAGGCGAATTGAGTTGGGATGATAGCGTCGATCGTTCGGGAAATCGAGAAATGAGACGGCGCTTGCAGGGCGCGTCCGATCACATCGTGGTCGAAGCCCCCGACACAAACAGTCGAACTGGACACACGACGAAAACACTCGAGTTGTTCTGGACAGCACAGTAGCGGGTTCTGCTACTGGAAACGGACTGCGATACTCCGGCAAAGCGAAATGAAATTCGCGTCCGTTTCCGGACTGGAACCGCTTAGGACAGTTCGGATGTAACGTCGGTCGACGAAATCATCCCGAGGTAGTCGTCACCGTCGACGACTGGCAGATGGTTGATACCGAAATTAGTCATCATCGCAGCGACCTCCTCGAGGTAGAGATCCGGTGGGACGGTCTCGACCGATTCCGTCATTACGTCGGACACCTGCTGGGTGGTGGGATCGTGGCCCTCAGCGGCCGAAGCGACGAGATCAGTGCTGGTGACGATCGAGGGTGGATCCGTCGATACGACCAGTGCGCTGATCTCCTTGTCGCGCATCGCTGTTGCAGCCTCCGTGAGCGTCGCATCCTTCGAGACGATCTCCAGCGGCGTTGACATCACGTCTTCAACAATTCTGTTTACGGTCGTCACGCCGTAACCTATGATAACCACAATCATGGAGGTTTCGGACACCGCAATTTAGGAATCGGCTCGAGGATACGCGGTGTATGCGAGCGTCACTCGCTGATCTCTAACTAACATATATCGTTCGTGAGAGTCTCCAGCAGTTTGTCGATGATCATAATTACTAGAAACCTGTCAATACCGTCTACGATAAGATATTGCATATTGTTCACAATACTATTTCGTCTATTGTTTGTTCTCGTGTTTATAACTATTATGTAATTTAACCAACTGAGATGCAAATATTTTATACTACTATCGTTTATAGCGCATATTATCGTTATTTTCCTCCACTACTGGATGCATTTTCAGATCACTGCTCGTGGGCTGATATGCTGACGTTCGACCAGGAACTGCAGGCTACGTGATGATCTTACGCACTATTGTGAGTTCTAGTAGAAATATACATTTAGTAATAGACATGATATCGTGGGCTACGAAACGGTCGACACTGGGTTCAGGTTTTTGACATCCTTCCCTCGCTAAAGGGTGATGATTCCCCGAAGGGGATATTCAGGCTGCGCGTTTCCTTGGGTCTCAAGTACGCTTTCGTGTGGACCGTCAATGGTCGCACCGAATTGGTACCGGATTCGGAGGCGATGCGATACCTGAACGACGATGGCTTGTGATGTCGAATACAGGTTCGTCAGCTCTATTCGAAGTCGATAAGCGGTTTGATGATGCCGTCTTCTTTGGTCTCCATCAGCCTGAACGCCTCTTCGATCTCGTCGAAATCGAACTCATGGGTAGTCATCGGCGTCGGATCGACGACGTCCTCTTCGAGAAGACGGAGCAATCTGCGCAATCGAAGTCGGCCACCGGGACAGAGGCCGGTGACGATGTCCTTTTCGGCCATGCCAACACCCCACGCCTCACGCGGGATGTTTACGTACTCACCCTCACCGTGATAGCCGACGTTGGAGATGGTTCCACCGGGTTTCGTCGCCGCGACACACTGTTCGAGCGTCGTGGAGGACCCGAGCGCTTCGATGGCGGCGTCGACGCCTCTGTCGTTGGTCAGTTCGTGAATCCGTTCGACGGGATCGTGGTCCTCGAAATTGACGATCTCCGTCGCACCGTAGCGCTCGGCGAGTTCCTGGCGTTTGGGTACCGATTCGACTGCGAGTATCTGGCCTGCTCCCTGCAGTGCAGCCCCTTTGGTAGCCATGAGACCGACGGGACCCTGGGCGAACACGGCAACGGTTCCGCCGATCGGGATATCGGCGTGTTCGGCACCCATAAACCCCGTACTCATCATGTCGGTAGTGTAGGCAGCCTCTTCGTCGGTAACGTCGTCGGGAATGTGGGCCATATTCGCGTCGGCCTCGTTGACGTGGACGTACTCGGCAAACGTGCCGTCTTTGACGTTCGCAAACTTCCACCCGCCGAGAGCACCGTTAGACTGTGATGAATGGTCTGCCTGTGCCGCGTCGGAGCCCCAGTCGGGAGTGATCGCGCCAACGGCGACACGGTCACCCTGTTCGAACGAGTCGACGTCGCTGCCGACCTCCTCGACGATGCCGACGATCTCGTGACCGAGCGTGAGGTCTTCCCGTTCACCGATCGCGCCGTGGACCGTATGTACGTCGGAGGTACAGACGAGCCCTTTCGTTGGCTGGAGGATCGCATCGGTCGGTCCTGGTTCCGGCTCCTCTTTCTCTGTGAATCCTGTTTCGCCGACCTCTTCCATGACAAACGCTTTCATGACTCGTTCGTAGTACCAGAACGAGGGCCTTGAAACGGCATTGCCCTTCTTCCCGAAGGTTCACTGCCGATGAGTTCCGCCAACAGTGGGGAGACGCGATCGTTTCGGTGAACCACGCCGTATCTCGTACTGCTGAACTGACGGCTTTACCAGCGTAACGGGACTCGAGGGACGACCGGAAACCGGACGTCGGCCCTACGTCGCGCCGTCGGGGTGTGCCTCGCGAATGATCGTCACGGATCCCGGTGAGCGCCGGACGACCCGCTCGGCGACGCTTCCCACCAAGAACCGTGACAGCCCGCGTCGACCGTGACTCCCGAGGACGATGTGGTCGATGTCGTGGTCCTCTGCATACCGAATGATCGACGACGCTGCCTGTCCGACCGTCGTGTTAGTCGTCAGAGCTGCGTCGTACTCCTGTGCGATTTCGGTCGCCTCCTCGAGGAGTTGCTCGGCGGATTCCTGTGACTGTCTGTAGGCCGTCTCCGAGTAGAACCCGTTCAGACCGTCGGTACTCACCCACTCTCGCGGGTCACTCACGTGGAGGACGTGAATTTCGGCGTCGTTGTACGTCGACAGTGCGTGGTGCAACGCGGCGGTCGCCTGCGGTGATTCGTCGAACGCGACCAGGATTCGGGATGTCATGTACTTCCTGTCAACGGGCAACGGTGAATACACTTTGGGCTCTCGTTTCGATACCGATTCTCAGGCTCACTGCCCCCCTGATTCATAGGGACTGCTGTCGTACTCCGGTATGTCGCCGAAGCACCATCACCATCGCTGTAATTTCTGTGGAGACGATTTCGACACCGGTGATTTTCACAGTAGCGCGAGCCGTGCCAGTGACAGAGGCGGCACTGCTGACGTTGTCGGATGCCGTACGGAAGAGTGGGGAAACGACGCGGTCGGTCGGTGACGATCACCGATTCGGTTTCCATCGCCCCGTCGTTATCCTTGCGGCGTTCGACCGAGTTCGCGTTCGACCGTTGCCACTCGGTCTGTCGTGTGCTGCTCGCGATCGGGCTGGTGGTCGATTTCCAACGAGGTGATAATTCGGTCTTCGTCGATCGCTTCGTGTGCAGCCGCTGCAGCGTCGAAGATTTCGCTCACGTCGTCGGCTTCGATGATCGTATCCATCGGCGTGAGTTCGTACGAGATGTCGAACTGGTCGAGCGCGTCGACCGCGGCGGCGATCTGGTCCGACATGTGTTCTTCTCGAACCGGGATAATCTCGAGTCTGGCAATTACTGTCATGGGTCGTTCTTTGAGCAGGGACACGGCGGTTCGACACCGTGCCACACGACGTACGCGAGCCACCGTCAAATGCTTTTGCGGGTCATCTCGCAAGGCAGTCAGGCGTGTCGCTTCTCCGGCGTGGTGCCTGTCGGATGGTACGCCCAGAAGTTGCCGGCGCGCATCGCATTCGCGACGGCCTTGTGCAGATCGACTATCGTCTCAGGCTGTTCGGGTTCAACGTACTCGAAGAACGCGCTGAGTGGTACGACAGTCTTGTAGTTGATCCGGATCGGATCGTCTCCGTGTTCGGCGACGAACGCGTCGCGCTCGAGCGGGAAATCGTCGTGCGCGTCGACGTTTTTCGCGATAATCGCCATGCCTACTTGCGCTTCCTTCCGCTGCTTTCCGCTCCGTTGGGGTCGTGTGGTCAGTTCGTGGGCGGTTGTCTGTGAAAGAACAGCAAACGGCTTGTGCCCACAGAGGTCCTGAAAATGGCACACTACAAATACTGTCGGACAACAGTCAGTAACAAAAGAGAGCGGCTATCCGAACAGATCTCCGAGCCCCTCGCCCGACACGTCTTCTTCCTCCTCCTCTTCTGGCTCTTCTGCTTCTTCCTCTGGGGCTTCTTCCTCTCCTTCCGGTTCTTCCACCTCCGAAGCGGGTGCAGCTGGCGCTGGTGCACCGATCGCTGCCTCCGAAATGGCGTCCTCGATATCGACATCCTCGAGTGCGGCGACGAGTGCCTTCACGCGGGATTCTTCGCTGTCGACACCCGCGGCCTCGAGAACGTCGGTAACGCTCTCTTCTGTAATTTCCTGATCGGCCTCGTGCAAGATGAGGGCTGCGTAGACGTATTCCATGGTGATCACCGGCTCGAGCCGGCGTCGACCCACGACACACACTCGCGAGTGGGACGTGGGACTCGACCCCGGTTCGAGCGGCCCCTACACCGACGAGGTACATAGTCACTCCGTCGGTCTCGGTAGATGACGATCAGAGTGGAATTACAATCATATGGACGTAAATTTCGTCGCTGCTTGACTTTCTCGATCGGATTGTCTGACGTCCTTCCTTCGATCTGAAGGGCAGTCAATACTGTCCTACCGACGGCTGCCGGAGTGAGTCCGTCACGATTTCACACCAGCTCTCTGATGGGGTGGACGTGGCCGATTCTCCCAGCGGTCGAACGAGTCGGCGGCTCCCGACGGCCAAGTTTTAACTCATCTCGAGTGGCCCGTCAACTGGGCAGCATGCCCGTGAGAAGCGCCATGACTGGGGAACGCGATTCCACCGATCGATTTGACACACAATTAGAGCGACTCCAACGGCAGTTCGAAAACATATCTCGGATGTGGGATCTCGAGCGGTTCGGGCTCTCGGAATCGGAGATGACGTCGATCGGGATCGACCTGATCGATCACGGCGATGAGTTCGAACTCACGGCGAACCTTCCCGGCTTCGACAGTGACGATATCGACACCCGGCTCTCCGAGAACACGCTGACCATCACAGCGGAGCGCAAAGAAGAGGCTGAAGCACAGGAGAAGTTGTATCTCAAGCGCGAACGGGCACACCGATCTGTCAGTCGTTCCGTTCGATTGCCGGAGCCGGTTGACGAGGAAGCGGTAACTGCAACGTATGAGAACGGTGTCCTGCTGCTTACGCTCCCGAAGCAGCAACCGAGCGATGTCGGTGGACACACGATAGCGGTCGAGTAACGCGCTGTTCCGCTTGCCAGTAGTTGCGTTCGGGATGGCTCGAGGCGTGTCTGAGAGCGTGATCGATGCGCGGTAGCAGGCAGTGGATTCGATACGTGTCTGGGAGTTATGACGATCCGCTCGGTCGTCCACGTATCAGGGTCACTGGTATCGTCGACCGACGCGACACGGTCTCAGCGACGCTGCCAGTGATGAGTCGCGCCGGGAGGGATCGACCGTGACTCCCCATGATGATCTGGTCGAATCCGTTGTCCGCTGCGTAGTCGACGATCGACCGAGACGGCACCCCGTATTTCAGGTCCGTCTCGACGGCGAGATCGTTGTTTTCGATCGTCTCGCCGGCTGTTTCGACGATCGTCTCTCCCCGCTCAGTGAGGTCGTCGACGATCTGTGCTGCGTACGTTCCATCGATGGCATCGACATCGTATTCGAACGGCAGCGTCACGGCGTGGAAAATCGTGATTCGTCCCGCCGGAAACTGGCTGGTCGCGTACTCGAGTGCGGCACGCGACTGGTCCGAGCCGTCGACAGGCACCAGAATGCGACCAGGGAACTCTCGCTCGAGAAGCTCCGATTGTGCCTCCGGAACGATCGTCGTCGAGACGGGAGCCCGTCGGATGACTGCTTCACTGACGTGGCCGAGAAACGGACGAACGATCGGGGATTCGCCGTGGCTTCCCAGGACGATGTGGTCGATGTCGTGTTCGACGGTGTACTCGACGATCGTGCGATGCGGGATGCCCCTCTCGAGTACCGTATCGAGTTCGCGGCCATACTCCGCTGCCGTCTCGGCTGCCTGCTCGAGGAGCCCCTCGCCAGCTTGCTCGAGGCGTTCCTCGCTCGATTCGGGGGAGCCGACTGTTGCGTACGCGTCGTGTTCGGTGTCGGTAACGTGTATCGCGGTGATGGTGGCATCGGGAAACGAGACGAGCGTATAGACGAGCCCTGCGGTCGACTGTGACGAGCGATCGATCGGAACGAGGATGTTCGTTGACATAGGTCTGGGATCGGATACACATCGTCGTGGACGATGCGAGGCGGTGATCCCCGACGACGCCGAGAGAAATAAACCAGGGGTTCCCGACTGCCCTCGAGCGGCCCACGCTGCGACCAGCAGCGGTGCGATATCGCAGCAGCCGTGAGCGGGTAGCTGGGTCGATCACCGATGCTCGTCTTCGTCCGCTGATGCGGATGCGTCGAGTCGGGCATCGGTGATTCGAATCCGTCCCCACGTGCCGTACCACTCTCGCTCGAACTCGAGCGTGATGGGACGAGACATGTGTGGGCCGTCGGTGACGATCGTCTGGAACTCGCCGCCCTCTCCCAGCAGGTGAACGCCGTACTCGCGGTGAAGCGCCGCCAGGTCTGTCAGGGCGTCGTGGTCGAGCTGTCGACCGAGCCACGACTCGTCGAAGCCCGGTCCTGCCACCTCGACAATGCGTATCGTCAGTCCGCCGTCGATCATCGTCTCCGCGAGTTCACGCGGATCCGCCTGCCACAGCGGCGCGACGAACGCACAGTCGAGCCGGTCACACATCGACTGCAGTCGATCAGCCTGATAGTCGCTCGTGACGGTCCCGGCGACGAGTCCGCGCAAGCCGCCATCGAACTCGACATCCAGCCGCTCGAGGGCGGGCTCGAGCTCTTCTAGCTCGCCCTCTTGCCCTTCTGACACACCCGCCTGCAGGTCTGGTGGCTCCAGATCGGTAACGGGGAGCCCAACGTCGAGGATTGGAAGGCCGATGCTGCGTGCGGCCAGTCGGATCACCGACTGTGCGGGCGCGTGGTACATGGACGATGTCGCTGGCGGCTGGACGACGACGAGTGTGCGGACGTCACGACCGGACTCGAGGGCCTGATAGAGCGCCCACGAGGACTCTTTGCCCCCCGAAAAGAGCGCGCCCCATCCACCGTTGGCTGCGGACATATGCCCCATTCTCCGTGGATGGGTAAATTCCTGCGGCCCGGTTCGCTGTCGGTCCGTTCGAGCCGTCCGACTGCTCTGCCAACTGCAGAGACGGATCGCGAGCCACCGACGATACGCTGATACGGTCTGCTGTACCGAGTGACCGGCCCGACCGCAGGACGGTCGCGGTCCCACCGGCAGCCACTGATAGGAGTCCGTATGAGCTGTGCTCCCATCAGCGGACGACGGTGACCGGAACGGTCGCCCGTTCGACGATCACTTTTGCCACGCTACCGAGCAGCCGTTCCATCCGCTCCGAGCGACCGCGGTGGCCGAGGTAGATCGCATCGAACCCCTCCGTCTCGGCGTAGGCGGGGATTTCCACGCTCGGATCGCCGTAGAGGAGTTCTTCTTCGACATCGACGTCGCGTTCTGCGGCGAACGCGACCATCTCCTCGAGGATGGCGACGCCACGTTGTTCGGCGTCTTCGATACTCTCGAGGACCAGCCGCTGGTCGGCGTCCGAGAGCGTCGAAATCGGTTCGCTGCCACTCTCGTCGTAGACGGCAGGGTCGACCGCATGCACCACCGTTATGGAGCCGCCGACTGCGTCTGCGATCTCGAGAGCGTATTTGAGGGCGGTTTCGGCCTCGTCGGAGCCGTCAACGGCTACCAGATACCTCATACCGGTGAATCCGTTCCGAAGTGAATTAAATCGGTGCCCACCTTTCGGTTCGATATCGGCAGCCATCGGCTCTCTGCACGCCGGTCACGTGCGGTTCTGGTGTGAGCGACTCCCCTCCTCATGGTCGGATGCCCGGTGTCTGACTGCCAGCGCTCGAGACTGGACCGATCGCGATATCCGACGCCAGAGGGCATATCCACCGATCGTGCCAAGCGAGGTCAGCACCAGAAACGAGCAAAAATACCACGGCTTGGACTGCACCACGATGAGCCCTCTCGTGGACGCGGGGACGACGCCGAGTGCCAGCAAATAGCAACCGGTGAGGAGACCGAGCGCCGACTGGCGATGACCGTGCCAGTAGAGAACGCCGACGAGGAGTCCCGCGAGGAGGCCGAGTTGCCCGGAGTGAAGTTCAGGGATCGTACTAAAAATCGAGGACAGGACTGTCTCAACGGTCGCCATGAATACGTTGTGCTACGCAGGAACCAGCATACGAGTTACCCTGCATCTGGACAGCCACTATAGCAACGCGAGCGGTACCCGTGTGTGTTCGGGCGTGCGTAATGGTGTCAGTTCCCAGTCGCCGCGTTGTCTCAGTTGCCGTTGCGAAATCGCTGTGTGAATCGCCACCTATGTACTTATTCTACCTATTGTAACTATTGCTACTGTTACTGGGTGGGCATCGGCACACAAAACACGGGAACGTCAGCATCTCGGACGACGTTTTCGGTGACGCTGCCGAGCAGGTGACGCTCGAGTCCGGAGCGACCGTGCGTTCCGATCACGATCATATCGACCGCCTTCTCGTCGGCGTAGTTCAAAATGACCCGCGCCGGCGGGCCGTTTGCGACGGTTCCCGTGACACTGACGCCGGTCGCTTTCGCGCGTTCACGAACCGTCTCGAGTGCGGTCTCGCCTGTGCGCTCGAGTTCGGATAGGATCGTATTCGGGCTCGATCCCATCGTGAGCCGACTCGTGTCTGCCGAGTACAGCGCGTGCACCATCGCATCGAACACGTCCGCGAGGTGGATCCCCCAGTCGACGGCGGCTGCGGCACCGTCGCTGCCATCCGTCGGCAGGAGCACGTTCTCGGTGGTCTCCGGAGTAACTGAGCTGTCAGCCGCGACCGGTGGGACGGCCAGCACCGGGATGTCGACCGTCCGAAGGACGTTTTCGGTCACGCTCCCGAGTACGACCCGTTCGAGCCCTGTCCGGCCTTTCGTCCCCATCGCGATGAGATCGATGTCGGCTGCATCGGCGTAGTCGTCGATACACTGAAACGGCGTGCCCCGTTCGATCGCCGTCGTGACCTCGAGGTCGGGGGCCTGTTCCTGAGCGATCGTCACCACGGTTTCGACGGCTTCCTCGGCGTCGGCTTCGAGCGCGTCTCGTTCCTCTGCTACCGCGTCGGTGTCGAGAACCAACGAGAGATCATCGAAGTCCGTCGTGTCGGCGACCGAGAGGACGTGGACCTCCGCGTCCACTGCAGCGGCTAGATCGATACCGCGCTTTGCACCCGCGAGAGCGCCATCGCTCCCGTCTGTCGGTAGCAACACTGCATCGATCGACTGGGTTGCCCATGGCATCGCATTGCTGTTCACCGACTCGCCGAATAATTGTAGGGGGTCGCTGTCTTCGGCGACTGGCTGTCCAGTCGTGAACGCTTCCGGTCGCCAGGTCTCTCGAGTCGACGGGACGGCACGATTCAAGACGACGAACACCCAGAACATCTGACAACCGAAAAGACGATTTGGATCTCCCTGGTATTTAGTGGCATGGGCGAGACACAGTGGCCGGAGCTCAGTGGAACGGAACTACAGTACGGCGACCACATGTGGGAACTTACCGGGACAGTCGATGTCGGGAACACCGGAACCATGCTTGCGGTCGAAGCGAAGCAAGTCGACGACGTTCGCCAACCGAAAGCCGTCCTTCGGTTCGCCCTTGACGGCGATGCGCCGTCGCTGAATCCCGGTAATCTCGGGAGCCACTTCGACAGTCTCGAGCAAGCGGGTGGCACACAGTATCTCGTCGTCAAAAAAGCGGCGCGAACCTATCGGTACGAACTACACGGGTTCGAGTACGAATGACCACTGCGACACGCTTCCCCACGCTCACCTGTTCGACGACCATCGGTACCCGTTCGAGCGAGGGGATGCTGTCGCTGTGGCTGTCACCAATCGTGCGTATCGTCTCTCCGAGTCGGTGGGCTATTTCAGCTTGTTCGTGGTATATAGTGACATCTCGGAGCGAGAGACATCGGTTGCGATGAGTGAGAGGGGGAACAGAACGACGACACTCAGTGCGTGTGCGAAAGTCACTGGCCAAGACGATGAACGAGATTCACGACAGAACAGCATGGCGAGAGTCCACCGATATCGAGGCTGCTGTGTCCGATATCCGGTCGGTTGGACACGACCTGACGAGCCCGGCAGACCTTGACCAACTCGTCGAGCGATTCGGCGACAGGAAATACGTGCTGATCGGGGATGCTACCCATGGAACGTCCGAGTTCTATCGCTGGCGTTCGCGACTGACCGCTCGACTCATCCAGGAACGGGACTTCTCGTTCGTCGCTGTCGAAGGCGACTGGACGAACTGCTACGAGGTCAATCGATACGTCAAGGGCCTTCCCGAGTCTGCTGAAACCGGTCGCGAAGTCCTCGAGACATTCGATCGGTGGCCGAACTGGATGTGGGCGAACTGGGAAGTCCTCGAGTTCCTCGATTGGCTCGAGGTACACAACCAACTGCTCGAGCAGGACGACCGGATCGGCTTCTACGGCCTCGACGTCTACAGCCTGTTCGAGTCGTTAGACGCGGTCGTCGACTACCTCGAGGATGTCGACCCGGATGCCGCAGCCGAAGCGAGAGACGCCTACCGGTGTTTCGACCCGTACGGTGGGGACGCTCGGGAGTATGCGCAGGCGCTCAGGATGGTCCCCGAAACGTGTGAAGACGAGGTCCTCGAGACGCTGACGCGCCTTCAGGAAGCAGCCCCGACGTACGATCACGGACAGGACGACTATTTCAATGCCGAACAGAACGCACTCGTCGCGAAAAACGCCGAACAGTACTACCGGGAGATGGCTCGTGGCAACACCGATTCGTGGAACGTTCGGGACCGACATATGGTCGAGACGCTCGAGCGCCTCCAGCGTCATCACGGTGGGGGTTCGAAAGGGATCGTCTGGGCGCACAACACCCACGTCGGCGATGCTCGAGCGACGGACATGGAACAGCGCGGGCGGCTCAACATCGGACAACTCGTTCGACAACACGAGGGCGCATCCGAGGTGGCATTGATCGGCATGGGAACGTTTCGTGGGAGCGTTATCGCTGCCGATTCGTGGGACGCACCGATGGAAGAGCTGACAGTGCCACCAGCACGACCCGGAAGCTACGAACACGTCTTCGAGCAAGCCAGCGAAACCGATCAGCTCCTGCTCACTGACGAACTCGACGACGAGACGCCACTTCGAGAGCCCCGAGGCCATCGTGCGATCGGCGTCGTCTACCATCCGAATCGTGAATCCGGAAATTACGTACCGACCGTCCTCCCCGACCGCTACGACGCGTTCGTGTCTCTCGGCGAAACGAGCGCACTCCATCCGTTTTCGCTTCATGCAGACCGAACACACGTGCCAGACCTCTATCCGTGGGGGCTGTGAACAGAACGACAACGACTCCCGAAATCCTGACAGCCGGGTATTATTGGAACGGCTGGTGAACAGCGAGCCATGACGTTCGTTGCCTTCGACTTCGACGAAACGCTCTCTCAATCGGACCCGAGTATTCTCCTCGGGAGGGAGTACGACGTGGCAACGGAAATGCGCGGGTTCCTCGAGCAAGGCGTTCGTGACGAGATCGATTTCGAAACGAGCCTGCAAGAGCGCGCCTCGTTGCTCGAGGGGATGCCGGAACGCCGGGTCGAAATCGCGTTCGAGCGGTGTTCCCTTCGTGACGGTGTTGCCGACATGATCACTGCACTCCGACGGTCGGATGTCCGTGTGGCCGTTCTCACGGGCAGTTTCGAGCGAGCCGTCGAGGCAGCACTTGAGCAGGCCGAAACGACGGTCGATCACGTCGTGGCGAACCGCCTCGTGAGAGAAAACGGTGCGGTAACTGGCGATGTCGACGGTCCCGTGCTCGATGGCCAGAAGGATGGGCCACTCGGAGAACTCGCCGTCGCCGACGGCGTCGATCTCGAGCAGACGATCGCGGTCGGCAACGGGGCCACGGATCTCTCGATGCTTCGTGCTGCTGGGACTGCTATTGGATTCAACCCGGAGCCGGTCGTCGAGCAATACTGTGATGTCGTCGTGACATCAGTTCGGAAACTCCACCTCTACTTCGAACAGCACGGCATTATCGACACGGGCGAACATTAGCGTCGCCGCTCGCTGACACTGCTGGTGAGTCGCCATCGCTCTGTGCCGAGCTCGTCATGGCTCGTCGAGACACACCTGTGTTATATGCTACTGTCGCTCGTTCGATGATCCGATGGGAGGAGCTCGTCGATTTACCGACCGAACTGATGCAGGAGAGCAGCTCGCAACGGCGCTCCGTGAGCGGGACCTCGACGCGGATATCGCGCTTGCCATCCCGCGAGGCGGCCTTCCGCTCGGTCGTGCCGTTGCCGACGCACTCGACGTCCCCCTCGACATCGTCGTCGCAAAGAAGATCGGTGCTCCGGGTAACCCGGAGTATGCGATCGGTGCTGTCGCAAGCGACGGGAGCGTCTGGCGGAACGAAACAGCGTTTCGGGGGACGGGCGCCGATGATGACTACTTCCAGGAAATGCGCGAGAAGGAAGCGGCGAACGCGCGCCAAAAGGCCGACCGCTATCGCGGTGACCGGTCGGAACCCGATCTGACGGATCAAACCGTCGTCGTCGTCGACGACGGCGTGGCGACGGGATCGACTGTCAGGGCGTGTCTCAAACGGCTTCAGAACACGGACGCCGAGCGCATCGTTCTTGCAGTACCAGTCGGCCCGCCGAGCACGATCGACGAGTTGGCGGATGAAGCCGACGAGGTCGTCTGTCTCGAGACGCCGAGTGGCTTCCGGGGCGTCGGGCAGTTCTACGAGAACTTCGCGCAAGTGTCCGACGAGGAGGCGATGGAATACCTGGAGTCGGAGACATGAGCAGGACACGACGAACCGCGTCTCGATTCGAGAGACCGAGAGTATCAATCGGATACGTGGGAGACAGGAACCGCCTTCAGCCGCGAGCAGCACAGCCGCATCGGACGACAGATCGAACACTCGAGCGGATATACACTAACACCCATGGATATCGCTGACATCGTTTCGGACGAATACGTCGAATTCACGCCAGACACACCGGTCTCGAAGCTCGTCGGGACGTTCACAGATTCCGACGTCAAGGGTGTCCTGATACGGGACACCGAGTTCGAAGGGGTCGTCACCAGACGCCAGCTCGCGACATCGCATCGCCAACCCGACGAAAAGCTCGGGTCGCTGGTCTGGCACGTCCCCAGACTCACGCCCGATGAGGACATCCGCAAGGTCGCACAGCTCATGATCGAGAGCGATTCACAGCTCCTGCCGGTTTTCGAGGGACGGGAACTGATCGGCGTCGTCACCGTCGATGCGATTCTCCAGAAGGTCAAGCCATATCTTGACGCCGCGACCGTCGCCGAGGCGTATTCGAGCGATCTCGTCGTGCTCGATCCGGCGTCGACACTCGGTGAGGCGCTCAACGTTTTCCGGCAAAATCAGATCACGCACCTCCCGGTCGTCGACGGGAATTCGGCAACTGGTATCCTCAGTCTCTACGACGTGACCGACCTGACGGTTCGAGCAGAGGTCCAGAGCAAGGGCGGCGATGCGGGCGGGACAGACCCGTTCGGCGGCGAAATCTCCTCGAGCACCGGTCGCTCACGGCGCGGCGGCTTCGGCGCTCGAGAGGGTGAGCCGGCGCGGATTCTCGATCTCCCGATTCGGGATGTCATGGCCTCGCCGGTACGCACGATCCCACCGACCGAAACGCTCGAGACGGTCGTCGAAGAGATGTCCGAGGTCGGTGGCTCGTCGCTGGTGGTGACGTCGAACGGCCAGCCCTATGGGATCGTTACGAAGACCGATGTCCTCGACTCGCTCACGTGGGAAGCAGGAGGGAATCGGGGCGTCCAGGTCTACGGGACTGATCTGATAGACGACGCGACCTACGACGAGATCGTAGCGATGGTCGAGAAGTTCGACGACAGAGACCACGGGATGAACGTCCTCGACGCAAAGATCCACCTTCACGAGCACGACGAGACACGTCGCGGGCGGCCACTCCTGCTCGCTCGCATCCGATTGCATACCGATCGGGGGCTCTACATCGCCTCTGGCGAAGGATACGGCGCGAGTCACGCGCTCAATGAGGCCCGCGAGGTTCTGGAGCGACAGATCCGCGACCAGAAGACTCACGGTCGGAGCAAGAAACCGCCGAGCGCGGAGTTCTGGGAGAAACGATTCGGGTGGTTGCTCGAGGAGTAAACGACCCCTCCCGGGCCACGTGACGACACCGCGATGCTGCCGACCAGCAGGCCCACGTCTGCGTCACGCCGTCAGTGTCTTTGACGATTATGCTCGTTGCGCCGGTCGATGACCGACTGGCAACAGATACAGTGCCTCGAGTCGTGCCGGCAGCGACAGCGCCGTTGCGACGGCAGCGTCGGTGAACGCGCCGACGGGGCAGATATTCAATCCGCGCGACTCACAGACGAGGTGGACGTTCTCCGCGACGTGTCCGGCTTCCATGTGGACGTACCGCTCGCCGTGGTCCGGATACTGCCGTTGCGTTCGGTCGTAGTCCGCTGTCACCACGATCGTCATCGGCGCATCCGCGATGACCGCTTGGTCGAGCGACGCGGCAGTGAGGTCGTCGTGGACGGCTGTTTCGAGTTCGCGCTCGAGTGCGTGCCGTTGCTGCTCGTATCGGTACACACCCGGCTCCAGTTCCTCGCTTCCGTTCGGCGCGACCTCGAGAAAGACGGTGAGTGGATACGTCGCGCCGGCACTCGGTGCAGCGCGTAGCTCGACGCCATCTCGGACGTGCGTTTGTCCCTGTGCCGCCCACAGGAGCTGTGCCACGTCGTTGATGTCGATCGGCGTCTGGGCGAACGACCGGCGACTTTCCCTGGTCGCGATCGCTTGTTCGACGCTCGTCGATCCGTCGCTTTCGGGATCGGGTAGCTCGATCGAGGCCATCTCGAGCGTGTACGTGCCCCAGGAGGTTATACCACTTCGTGGGAAAGCAGTGCGTATGTCGCGGACAGTGCTCGTTCCCGTCGACGGATCGCCGTTATCGTTCGACGCACTCCGGCATGCGTGCCGGGAGTTCCCGGACGCAGAGATCGTCGCGTACCACGTCGTCGACTTGTTCAGGCCCGACTACGGGACGCTCGCGGATGTCGACTCGACGTACGAACCGATGATCGGGACAGCAGCGTGGGACCGTGCCGTCGAGGAGGCTACAGACCAGCTCTTTGCGGACGTCTCCGAGGTCGCCGCCGAGTACGATCGGTCGGTCGTGACCGACTCGGATATCGGTGATCCGAAGCGGCTCATCGTCGAGTATGCGACGGTCGAAGACATCGATCACGTCGTCCTCGGCTCCCACGGGCGGCTGGACGACCGGCGGCCACTCTACGGGAGCGTCACCGAAACCGTCGTCCGTCGCGTCCCGGTTCCGGTCACCGTGATCCGATGAGTGCGGGCCTCTCGTATGCTGACATCCGCCCGTCGTATCACGATCGCGAAACGTGTGGGGGCGTTTGATGCCCGCTCGGGTCGAACGAGCGGCTATGTTCAGCACGATGCTCGTCCCGACAGACGGCAGCGCTGGTGCCGAGGCAACGATCGGTCATGCGCTCGAGTTTGCTCGGACCTACGGCGCGGCGGTGCACGCGCTCTACGTCGTCGATACCGGTGCCGAGCCGACCGGGATCGCTGGCGCCGACCGCGAGGAACTCTACGCGCCATCCGAACGACGGGGCCGCGAGGCGACGATCCGGATCACGGACCGTGCTGAGGACGCTGACCTGACGGCTGCTCGAGAGATACGCGAGGGAGTCCCGCATCAGGAGATTCTCGCGTATACGGACGAACACGACGTCGATCTCATCGTGATGGGGACGCACGGTCGGACCGGCGTCGACCGGGCTCGGCTCGGGAGTACGACTGAACGCGTCCTCACGCTCGCCGATGTGCCGGTGCTTTCGGTCCGGCTGGGAGACGATCGCGAAACAGCGGCGGGACCGTACGAGCAGGTGGTGATTCCGACCGACGGGAGCGATGCCGCCGAACGCGCCGCGGAAACGGCACTCGACGTCGCCGAGAAGTACGACGCCGACGTACACGTCGTCTACGTGGTCGATCCGATGCCGTACGATCTCGAGGATGCACCAGGGAGTATCGTTGGATTGCTCAAAGAGGGTGGACGCGAGGCGACGAAGACAGTCGCGACCATGGTACGAGATCGGGGCCTCTCCGTGACGACCGACATCCGTCGCGGCGAGCCGGCTGCCGAACTGCTCGCGGCGGTGTCGGCAGTCGACGCTGACCTCGTTGCGATGGGAACACGCGGTCGGACCGTCGGGACCGGTCGGTTGCTGGGAAGCACGACGGCCCGCGTCGTTCGGCGTGCGTCGATTCCCGTCTTGACGGTCGGATAGCGTCCTCGAGCGTCGTGCGTTGGCCTCCAGATGCGAGCGATATGCCAGTGGAGCGCCGACGACCTGTGACCGAATCGCCTCGAGAGCCGCTGTCGGCGCAGGCATCGACCGCTCCGGGATTCAGCCCACGGTGGCCTGTCTCGTCTCAGGAATGTTCGTCGCCTCGCGGCGGTTTTTGACAACGAGGACGGCGAACAGCGCGAACCCGAGGCCGCGAAGTGTGAGATCGAGGAGGAGCGCGTCGACCGAGACGGTGATGCCGGCGACGCCGAGCAGATCGAACACCGATGCTGACAGCAGCCGCGGTGCCATCAGCAGCAGTGAACTGATCGCGAAGCCGGCTCGCTCGGAGCGATTAACGCTCGTATACAGCGTCCCGATGACGGTCGCACCCAGGGCGATCACCCCGAGGAAGACGCCGAGGACGGGAACGACGATCTCCGGAACGGAGTACGACAATTCCGCGAGGTCGCTGAAGCCGATGACACGGTACTGCTCGCGGATCGGCAACTCGTCGGCGTTGGCCTTCTCACGAAGCAGTACGATTCCGGGTGCGAGGACGAACGCGAAGGGGACGATCGCCTTGTTCAGCGACAGCGAGAACGCTTTCACGCCCGTCTCGAACGGATCCGACTTGGCGACGCCGCTCGCAGCATAGGCGGCGACAGCGACCGGGGGTGTGATATCAGCGATAACGCCGAAGTAGAGGATGAACAGATGAGCGGCGAGCAGCGGAATCCCGAACTCGACGAGCGGCGTCGCGAGCATCGAGATGAGGATGATGTAGGTGACCGTCGTCGGCATCCCCATCCCGAGGATGATGCTGGACACGGCGGTCACGACCAGCATAACCACGATCGACCCACCCGACAGTGCGAGTAGCAGCGACGTGAGGTTCGGACCGAGTCCAGTGACGCTGATGACGCCCGGAATGATGCCGGCTGCTGCAACGGCGATGACGACCGGAACAGCCGTCCGCGCACCTTCGTCCATCGATTTGACGACGAACGTACCGAGGCGGAACAGTTGGATATTACCGAGATCGCGACCGGTTCGATCGCCGATCGAGTCAGCGGTCGTCTGGACTGCCGGGTTGAGGTCGAGCAGCGGCGCGTCGATGTCCGGACGAGACACCAACGTCAGCACGCCGGCCAGCATCACGTACCACTCGATCTGGGCGATGACACGGTTGATCGCCTCACCGATGGGTACTCCAGCCCCGCCTGCCCCAGTGACGAGCCCGGTTGCTGGGACGCCGGCGACGACATAACTCGCAAGTTCGACGCCAATGATAGCCACGAAAATCCCGAGAAGTCGCCCGCGCGTTTTCTCGTTGTACGCTGAGACCAGCGCGATCAGCGCGACGAGCGCGACGAGCGTAAACCACGCCGACCGCGAGACGGACAGTCGCTCGATGATCAGGTAGTACAGGAGTAACCCGATCGGGACGAGGTAGAACCACCCGCGTTTGAGGTGTGCGCCCAGCGAGACGGTGTCGACGTCCCCGACGCCACCGATCCCCTCTTCGACTGCCTTGAGATGGACCATTACCCAGACGCCAAAGAAGAAGACGATCGCCGGGATCGTCGCGAGGATGATGATATCCGCGAACGGCGTCGCCGTGTACTGGACCATCAGGAACGCGGCAGCACCCATCACCGGTGGCAAGATCTGTCCGCCGGACGATGCCGACGACTCGACCGCGCCGGAGAACTCCGGTGAGTACCCCGAACGCTTCATCAGCGGAATCGTAAACGCACCGGTGGTGACCGTGTTGGCGATCGACGATCCCGAGATCGTTCCCATGAAGCCGCTTGCGAGGATGCTCGCCTTCGCTGGACCACCTTTGCGCTCTCCAGTGACCGCATACGCAAGGTCGATGAACCACTGGCCAGCGCCGCTCATCTCCAGGAACGCACCGAAGAGGATGAAGATGTAAATAAAGCTCACCGAGACCGTCACCGGAATGCCGAAGACCCCGTTTTCGGTGTTGTACCAGAGGTTCTGAATGATGTCCGGCCAGGACAGCTCGTTGACCGCGAGCAGGCCGAGAAGCGGCGTCTCGCCACTGATAAGGTAGCCCCAGCGTGCGTAGAGGATGAACGTCGCGACGATGATCATAAGCGGTAGGCCGAGCGTCCGGCGGGTGGCCTCGAGTACCAAGAGGACGCCGATCACACCGAGTGCCATCGCGTAGGAGTACTCGCTGATGAACGGAACGCCACCGAGGACGGGCTGGAGGAACGTGTACACCTCGGTGATCGGTCGCCCAGACGTGAGCCCGAACACCCGCATGTCCTGAATTTCGGAGAACTCCGTCAGGAAGTAGACCGCCGAGAGGATCGAGGCGACGATACACAGGAGGTCGAACGGCGTGACCCGTTCGCGGTCGGGATCGAGGAACGCCCACCGAAACGTGGCCCGAACACGCGCAAGAAGGCGCGTGAGGGGATTTCGATCACCGAGTCTGCGGGATGCGGCGGGGACGATCCGGCCCAGATTCCGTGTGATGACCCCATCACCCATACTCGCTGGGAACAGCAAGAACGTGAGCACGAGCGCGAACGAGACGTGGACCGCGTTCGCCTGCAGGAGCTGGAGCGAGACCTCCCAGCTGTCGACGATCGGTACCCAAATCGTGAACGAAAAGCCGCGTGCGGCCAGGAACAACTGGAAGACCGAAAACAGGATGCCGATCGCCGCGACGGCCACCGCGGCGACCCCCCGTAGCGATCGCCGGCGCTCGATTTCATCGATCAACTCTTCGGCCTCCTCCTGGGAGACCTCCTCGGTCAGTTCGTCGTTCGGTCCGTCCCGATCGTCGTTAGGCCCGTCGGAACCGCTGTCCGATGGATCGTTCGTGGTCATAGGATTCTCTCGATTCGTGATCGTTGTTCGACGTGAATACGAACGTCACTGGCGTTCGTCGCAGCGACCAGGTCATATCGTCGATCGTCGATGATCAGCGTATGACCCGCTGTTCGTCCAGGTGAGACCGAAAGGCGTTGTAGTTCTGCGATCGGCTCGGATGGCTCATACACAAGCATCCCATCGACGGTCGTGACGTTGACCCTGGCGGGCAGTCCCCAGCCGTAGGACTCGAACTCCATTCGGGTGTTCACCAGGGTTTGATCGTCCACGCGGTACTCATCGTAGACCCGGGATTTCTCCACGCTATGTGTGTACTCGAGGCCAACGGTACTTCCGTCGGAGACTGGCTCAGTGAGGTACCGCTCGCCGGTTTCGATGTCCTCGACGACAAGCACCGTCTCGGTTGGGACCGTCGCGACAACAGCGACGAAGACCAGTACTACTGCTACGAGGAGCGCAGCGGAGACGGTCAGTCGAAAGACGCGGCTCATTCTTACGTGCTAGTTAGTTCACATCCCGGTAGTTGAACCACTGATAGCGAGGGTCACGGTCCCACAGGCTCCACTGGTGTCCGTGTTCATGACTCGTTCCGCGGCCCGGCGCATGGCCGATCGATCACGTGTCTGTACCGCTGCCTCGAGCTGCCGATACGAACCCGGATCAAGCGTCGAAGTACGCCGCCGCACCTTCGTGAAGCTCGATGGACATCCCGTCTTGTGCGCTGTCGACCGAAATGAAGTCGGTCTTGATCGAGAGCTCACCGAGGTTGTCGAAGATCGCCGCGGTGACCGTCTCGACAGTATCGGCAGCCACGTCGGCGTGTGTGGCGATCATCGCCTGCACTGCGACGGTATCAACGTCCTCTTCGACACCACTGTAGGTGCCACCGGGAATCGTATCGTCAGAGAACCAGGAGGCATCCGATTTGACTGCCTCGCGGTTCTCGCCCTCGATCGGAACGATCACGATATCGTTCGTGTTGGCGAGGTCTTCGATCGCGCCGACCGGCCACCCGCCGACGACGAAGGCCGCGTCGATGTCTCCGTTGGCAAGCTGTTCGGACGCCTGCGAGAAGCCGGCGTTTTGCTCCTCGAAGTCCGATATTCCGACCGACTCGAGGATCTGGAGGGCGTTGACCTGCGTCCCCGATCCGAGGTCGCCCGTGTTGATCGTCGCGCCGGTTAAGTCCTCGAGCGACGAGATGCCGTTTCCGGCAAGCGTGACGAGCGTGATCGTCTCTGGGTATAGCGTCGCGACGCCTTGAAGAGTGTCGATCGGGTTGTCCTGGAAGGCGTCGATTCCGGTACCTTCCTTCGCAAAGGACGCAATGTCGTTCTGGATGAGCGCGAAATCGGCCGAGCCGTCCGCGAGACTGCCGACGTTCTCGACGCTTGCGCCCGTCGACTGGACGTTTAGCGAGAAGTCGGTGTTGTCTTCGACAATCGTTTTGAACTCGTTCGAGAGCGGGTAGTACGTCCCACCAGTCCCACCGGCGTGCCAGCTGAGACGATTTTCGTTGCCACCGTCACCGCCAATACAACCGGCGAGTGCGGCTACACCGGCAGCACCCGCCACTTCGAGGAACCGCCGCCGATTCTCGTGGTATGGCATCCCAACGCATGCTATATCACCCAGAGATATATTTCTGGCTCTTACTATCTGCTGCGTCGTATAACTAACAAGACACATTCCGTTCCCTCGAAGGACAATGTAAGGCGTGTCGCACAGCCAAAGACGATGGTGGGATATCGTCGCTACTTCCTGGCATAGCATACCCGATCGCACGAGGGCCCTGCGTCGGTGTGTGAAACGGGCTGTTATCCCGCCGTCCCGCTGGGATCGCGACCGCTCTGCGGGCCTCCCGGCACCGCCTGACAGGAGTCCGTCTGAACCCGTTTAGGTATGACTATCGCCCGAGTCGAGTACGCTGAGGATCTCTCCGACCGTCTCAGAGTGATAGTATCGTACTACCCTTCCCTGTCTGTCGTAGTCGATCAGCCCTGTGTCCTCGAGCATCGGCAAGTGAATGTGGTGAAGATCTCGTTCCCAATCGGTCACAGTTTCGTCTTCGCGTGTCCTCGAGAGGCGCTGTGCCATCTCGTCGACACGGATCCAGTTATCTTCCAGGTTTTCTAGCAATGCGATAGCCCGTCGTCGGGAGGCGTCCGTGAGCAGACGAAAGAGCTCGTCTGTCTCGCATGTACACTGCACGAGTCCATCGTCGTCTGTGATTGGGAACTCGGTCATGGTTCGCGATGATCCGACTATCGAGAGACTCACTGAAGTACCCCCTCTGGTGTTCCCGCGCTGTGAAAGCTCCGTGGTCCTTGAAACGTTACCAAATCCATCACAACGATGTCTATAGTCGCCATTGAACGTCACTACACACTCGATCGCACGACGGAAGCGCGGGTCGGAGCGACGACGTGAGTGAGAACCGTGGACTGTTCGATCGGTGTGTCACTCGTTTCAGCTGTTATTATAGTCTTGGCAAGATGTATCCGTCCAAATCGTGTTCGTTATCCGCTGGTGACCCTGAAGGCGGATGTGACCTCCGCAGAATCTCGTGGTGGCGAGGAGCAAGCGCTAGTCAGTCGTGGCTATCGGATCACCGTTGATGACGGTCGTGACTCGTTTTTTGCGATCTGCATCGAAGAGCCGGACAGCGAGACGGCGTGGATCATGTCCGATACCGTCCGATCATTGGAAGAGATGGTGTAGGATGTCCCCGGCACGATCATATAGTCAGACGCCGTGACTGACAGCTATGGGGAACTGGATCAAGCGTCTCGGAAGCCTTCTCGTGGGCGTGCTCGGCTTTCTCGCTGTCGGTATCGGCGTGACCGAAGCGCTCGAGCCTTACGTCTGGCCGTCTGCGATGCTGGGTTTGCCTGCCGGACTCGTCGCTGGAACTGCCTTGCTCCCGCTGACATATCTGGGACTGACCTACTGGGAGGAGCGCACCGCCACCGGCACGGCGACTCCGGAAACGTCGCGACGGCTCTGGACGACGGTTGCGGCGATACTCGGCTTTCTCGGCGGTGGTGGGGTTGCCATGATCGTGCTCTCGACGCAGGCTACCGGACTCATAGCAGCGATACTATTCGGTGGTGTCCCGGTCGGAATCGTTTCGGCAGCACTCGCGGCGTACGTCGTTTTCCATCGTCACTTGGGGCGTCGCTCCAACTCCGCGTCGATGGTTCGATAACGTCTTGCTGACGTTTCGCTTCTTTCGCTCGAGGCAGTCTCCGATTGCACAGCAGACACGCTACCGTGTGGAATCGTACTGTTTCCGCTCGCGCGCGTCGGGTTCTGGACCTGGTCCTCGCGGGTTTCGACAGCGGCGCTCAGAAAACGCGACACCTCGTATGCACTTTATATTTAAACTCTCTGTTAAACTGAGACAAATCATTAAGACGAAATCCGTGCCAATATATGGCATGGGCGAGCCAGACGAACTGGCGGAGTATCTCCCCGAGGACATCGAGGTGTCGTCCATCGATCCGGAGGAACTCCGCGACCGTATTGACGCAGGTGAACAGGTAACCCTCCTCGATGTCCGTGCAGAAGACGAGTACGAAGAGTGGCACATCGAGGACGATGACATCACGGCGGTAAACATCCCGTACTACGAATTCCTCGACGATGTCGACGACGAACTGCTCGAACGGGTCCCGGAGGGCGATCCGGTCGTCGCTGTCTGTGCGAAGGGGGGTTCGAGCCATTTCGTCGCTGGAACGCTACTCGAGCATGATATCGACGCGGTGAACATGGCTGACGGAATGAACGGCTGGGCCCGCATCTACGATGTCGTCGAGATGTCGCGCGCGCCTGGACCGGCGACTGTACTGCAGCTTCAGCGCCCCTCGAGTGGGTCTCTCTCCTATCTCGTTCACCACGGCGGCGAGGGAGCGCTCGTCGATCCGCTTCGGGCGTTCGCCGACTTCTACGTCGATCTCGCGGACGACCTCGACGTCGATCTAACGTACGCAATTGACACGCACGTCCACGCGGACCACATCAGCGGCGTTCGCGAGGTCGCAGACCACACTGGTGCCACCGCCGTGTTGTCGCAACGTGCCATCGAGCGAGGCGTCGAGTACGATGTGAACCGCGTCGTCGAGGACGGCGACGTTCTCTCAGTCGGCGACGCCACCATCGAGGTTCACGCGACGCCGGGGCATACGACGGGAATGACGTCATTCCTCGTCGACGGCGGTGTGTTGCTGACGGGCGATGGTCTGTTCACGGAGAGCGTCGCGCGGCCGGATTTGGAAGAGGGAGCCGAGGGCGCGCCTGACGCTGCCCGACAGCTGTACGACACCTTACAGGAGATCCTGTCGCTGCCGGACGACACCGTCGTCGCGCCGGGGCACTTCAGCGACGCGGCCGAGCCAGCATCGGACGGGACCTACACGGCGCAGCTGGACGACCTCGAGGACCACATGTCGGCGCTGTCGATGGACCGCGACGAGTTCGTCGAGTTGATCCTGTCAGATATGCCACCACGGCCGGCCAACTTCGAGGAGATCATCGCGACGAATCTCGGCCAGCAGGATGTCGATGACGACCGTGCGTTCGAGTTAGAGCTTGGGCCGAACAACTGCGCTGCAACGCAGGAGGCGATGACGGGCGACTGACTACCCGAAGCTGAACACGTGGGCAGCGTCCGACGTTTCGTCGAGGAACGCGGCTGCACCGGCGAACTCGGTCGTCACCGCGTCGTCCATTCCTTCTTGATCCCAGTCAAGCATGTCGATGGTCGTTGTGCAGGCGACGGTCGTGACGAGTTCGTCTCCGGTTTCGACGAAGTCTGCGAGCATCTCGTAGGGGTCAGGTACGCCCGCCTCGACCATCCGCTCGAAGTCGCCGAGGTCCTTTTCACCCGCCATCAGATGTGTGAGGCCGTCGAACGTGAAGTAGACGACCACCTCCGTGTCCATCGCCAGGGCGACCTGACCGAGGTTCATGGCCATGGCGAGACTTTTCGGATCGTCACTGTACACGATGATACCGATCTTGTCGATGGATGGCATGGTTACACGAGTAGTTGGATGTCTGCGTCGGCCATGTGCTCGAGTGCGGTCGCCGCGCCAACGCCCGTCGTGACGCCGTCGTAGAACTCCGCTTCGTCGTAGTCCATCAGATCCTGAGTCATTTGACAGGCCTGTAGCTCGACGCCCATCTCGAGGGAGGTGTCGATGAGCTCCTCGATGGTGGCCGTGTCATTGTCTTCGATGCGGCGATTCATCATCCACGTCGTCATTCGATCCATGCCGGGAAGCGCGGCGAGGACGTTCGGAACCGGCATGTTCGGGTTCCCGACGGAACTCAACTTGAGTTCCTTCGAGCGCTCCTCGTGGAGCATCTCCAGGCCCCAGAACGTGTGAAAGACCGTAACGTCCCAGCCGAACGCCGCCGCCGTGCTCGCCAGAATGAGCGGTGGGTACGCCATGTCCAGCGTCCCCTTCGTCGCGATGATGGTCATCCGCTTTTGGTCGTCGGCGTCATCGCTTTTCATCGCGGCGAGTTCTGCTCGAAGCTCGTCGAGTTGCTCTTGGACGTTCGCTGTGCTTGGGTCCGTTGTCGCTTGCTCCGTCGGCGAATCAGTGCTCATGTCCCTGTCCTCCGCACGTAGTGTCGATAGACGGTCTCACCGTCTTCGTCGCCCTCGGCTTGTTCGAGAAGCTCTACCCCGTCTGTCGAGCTCGCCCACCCTTTGATGTCGGACATACTCCCCGGGTCCGTCGCGATGACCGCAAGGACGTCTCCCGACTCGAGGCTGTCGACCGCCTGCTTTGCCTTCACAACCGGCATCGGGCAGTTCAGCCCTTTGACGTCGACTGTTTCGGTGATGTCGTAGTCTGTACTCATGTGTCTTGCCGGCCTCGTACAACGTTATCTACCGCGCACAGGCCGATAAAGTTTCGGATCTTTGAAAATTGGGTGACATTCTCAGCCGTGGATACCGGTATCCGAGGCGGTATCGCCTCTCTCAGACAGTGATGCTCGAATGACGGTCGAGAAGCGGTTCCGCTGATTCAGGCCGTCCCGCCGGCTGAAATGCACTTTATTCGGTATATTGTGCAATCCGCGCAAGTTTTAAGTGTTATCTTGACTCACGTTGATTGTTGCCACGAACCAACAGAGGTGGTCTCCATCACGAACTATGGCTTCGTCATCGATAACAGGAGGTGTATCGGTTGTCACGCCTGCACGGTTGCCTGTAAGGGTGAGCACGACGATCCGATCGGTGTGAACAAAACGTGGGTCAAGTACATCGAGAAAGGTGAATTCCCCAATACGAATCGTAATTTCTCGGTGATGCGGTGTAACCACTGCGATGATTCACCGTGTACCGATGTCTGTCCCGTGACCGCGCTCTGGGAACGCGAGGACGGCATCGTCGACTTCGACCCAGAGCGCTGTATCGGCTGCAAGGCCTGCATGCAGGGGTGTCCGTACGACGCGCTCTATATCGATCCGAACTCGGAGACCGCGGCGAAGTGTAACTACTGTAGCCACCGGGTCGACACGGGGCGCGAGCCGGCCTGTGTGACCGTCTGTCCCGAGGACGCGATTCTCGCCGGCGATCTCGAGAATCCGGACACCAAAATCGCGCGCACGATCTCCCGCGAGGAGGTCCAGGCCCGTAAACCCGAGAAAGGGACCGAGCCGAAGCTGTTCTACGTCGACGGCGACGAAGGCAGTACTACGCCGGGGACGACCGCCCGCGAAGAACACTACATGTGGAGCGACGCGCCCCATCAGGTCGAGACCGAGGGCGGCTCGGTTCCCGATTTCGACCTCGAGAAGGCAGCCGAGTCGCTTGCGGCGTCCGATGTCTCGCTTAGCGGTGCCGACAGCTCGGATGACTCGGAAGCCCGCGCGGATGGAGGGCGGGAGGACTGTGGCTGTGACTCCTGTGCGTGTGGCGATGGAGGGACCACCGACCGATCTGACGCCACCCGGACTGCAGACGGGCAGTCAGACAGCGGCTACCAGTCCGACGGTGGCTACGCCACTGACCCGTCCGGACGGGCACGCGACGACGAGGGTGACACGAGCCGGACCGAACGCGCCTACGAACTCCTCCACGAGGAGGCAACGCGGGTCTACGACATCGGCGAGAGTCACTACGGCTCCTGGGGGTGGGAGGTGTACTCCTACACGTGGACGAAGGGGATTGCCGCCGGGGCGCTCATGCTCCCGGCGCTGTTCATGCTGTTCGGACTGGTCGAACCCAACGTGGCCGCCTTCGGCGCGAGCGCGTTCGTCAGCGGGCTGTTTCTGGCGGCGACCGGTGTTCTCCTCATTCTAGACCTCGAGCAACCGACGCGGTTCCATTGGGTGCTGTTGCGACCGAACTGGAACTCCTGGCTCGTGAAGGGGGCTTACATCATCTCGGCGACCGGCGCGTATCTCGGACTGGTCGTACTGGGGGCGCTTCTCGGAATCGACGCTATCGTCACCCCGCTTTCGCTGGGTGTGGCCGCCGTCCTCGGTTCGGCGACAGCGGTCTACACCGCCTTCCTGTTCAGTCAGTCGAAGGGGCGAGACCTCTGGCAGAGTCCTGCGATGCCGTTGCACATGTTCACGCAGTCGGTCGTCGCCGGCAGCGCGACACTGGTCGTCCTTGGCGTCGCGGGTGTGCCGTGGTTTGAAACGATGGTCGGGCCGTCGGCGTTGGCGCTCGGCGCCGGCCTCATTGGTCACGCTGTGCTGGTTGCTTCCGAGATCTTCACGCCCCACCAGACCGAGGACGCCGAGGAGGCCGCTGCGCGCATCACACGTGGCCGATTCCGGACAGCGTTCTGGATCGGTGGCGTCGTCCTCGGCATCCTGTTGCCGCTGGCGGCGCTGGCCGTCGGCTGGCCGATCCTCGCGGCGGTGGCCGGCGCGCTCGCACTTGCTGGGCTATTCGCCTTCGAGTATTGCTGGATAACCGCCCCACAGACCATTTCACTCGCTTGACCATGGGACACGAATTCGATCCGAGCCGTATCGAGAAACTCGCCGAACGACTCGGCGTCATTTCGAATCGCACTGAGAACACGAAAAAACAGCGACAGCGCCGCGGCGTCGACGGCATCGACAGAATCGCCCCGGAGGGTAAACTCGGCTCATATCCCGACCCCGAGCAGTGGCAAGACTGGGTGGAGTACGAGTCCGAGGGCCTCCCGAAGGAGTACTCGGTCGTCCCGACGGCCTGTTTCAACTGTGAGGCCGGCTGTGGACTGCTCACCTACATCGACAAGGAGACCGGCGACATCCGCAAGATCGAGGGCAATCCCGAACACCCCGGAAGCCGAGGGCGCAACTGCGCGAAGGGACCAGCCACGATCAATCAGATCAAAGACCCCCAGCGAATTCGCTATCCACTCAAGCGTGACGGCCCACGTGGGAGCGGCGAGTGGACCCGCGTGTCTTGGGACGATGCCCTCGAGGACATCGCCAGCGAGATGCGCGAAACTATCACCGATGGTCGCGAAAATGAGATTACCTACCACGTCGGCAGGCCCGGCCACGAGGGGTATATGGACCGGGTCATCAACGCCTGGGGACTGGACGGCCACAACTCCCATACGAACATCTGCTCGGCGGGTGCCCGCGCGGGGTATGCCTTCTGGCACAAGTACGACCGGCCGAGCGCGGACTTCGCCAACGCCGAGTTCATCCTGCTGTTGTCCGCCCACCTCGAGTCGGGCCACTACTTCAACCCCCACGCCCAGCGCATCATCGAGGGCGTCATGGAGGGGGGCCAGCTCGCGGTGCTCGATCCGCGGCTGTCGAACACCGCTGCCATGTCCGATTACTGGCTGCCTACCCAGCCCGGCAGCGAAGCCGCGGTCTTGCTGGCGATGGCGAACGTCATCCTCGAGGAGGGGCTCTACGACGAGGAGTTCCTCTCCAACTGGGTGAACTGGCAGCAGTTCCTCGACGAGGAACATCCCGGCCGCGAACGGACGTTCGAGACGTACCTCGACGTGCTCCGGGACACGTACGCGGGCTTTACACCCGAGTACGCCGAGGCCGAGAGCGGCGTCGACGCCGCCACCATCGAGAAAGTGGGTCGGAAAATCGGCATTGCTGGTTCACGGTTTGCCAGCCACATCTGGCGCTCTGCGGCGTCGGGCAACGAGGGCGGCTGGCAGGTCAGTCGGGCGCTGCACTTCCTGTCCGTGCTCACCGGCAGCGTTGGCACGAAAGGTGGCACCTCGCCCAACGCCTGGCACCAGTTCGAGCCGGAACTGCCGAAGGAACCACCGCGCCAGCAGCTGTGGGACGAACTCCAGTTGCCGCCGGAGTGGCCGTTCGCCCACTACGAGATGAGCCAGCTCCTGCCGTACTTCCTCAAGGAGGGCCGTGGCAAGCTGTCGGTGTACTTCACCCGCGTGTTCAACCCCGTCTACACCTACCCCGACGGGTTCTCCTGGATCGAGGCGCTGAGCGACGAGGACAAAGTCGGAATGCACGTCGCGCTGACGCCCACCTGGAACGAGACGGCGTACTTCGCAGATTACGTCCTGCCGATGGGCCACAGTCCCGAGCGCCACGACATCCAGAGTCAGGAAACCCACGCCGCGACGTGGGTCACCTACCGCCAGCCCGTCCAGCGGGAGTTCGCCGAGCGCGAGGGCGAAGACATCGAGCGCACCTACGAGGCCAATCCGGGCGAAGTCTGGGAGGAAGACGAGTTCTGGATGGACCTCTCTTGGCGCGTCGACGAGGACGGCGAGTTGGGTATCCGGGAGCACTTCGAGAGCCCGTATCGAGATGGCGAGACGACCGCAGCAAACGGCGGTACGGCGACACAGCGAGACGACAGCGCAGCCGAGCGAGGGGTGCCGAGCAGTGACGAGGCTGCCGACGAACCCCCGCAGATGACCGTCGACGAGTACTACCGCTACGTCTTCGAACACGAGGAGAACCTCGTCGAGGCAGCCGAAGAAGCCGGCATGGAGCCCCTCGAGTACATGAAACACCACGGGGCGTTCGAGGCCAGCGAGAACGAGTACGAACTCCACGAGGAGCCGCTCGATCCGGCGCTGCTCGAGGACGACGACGTGTTCGTCGACGAGTACGGGACCATCCACCGGGTGCTCGACGACGACGGAGACGTCTCGATCCCCGAAGGGGCGGCGCAGTCGGCCGAACTCGACGAGGGGGCCGATCATCCTGAAGGATACGATACGGTTCCACACGGAGGGGTCTCGGACCTCGAGACCCAGGTGCTCGGCGTGGTCGTGGACGGCGAACCGAAACGCGGATTCCCCTCTCCGACCGGCAAACAGCAGTTTTACTCGAAGACGCTCGCCGAGTGGGGCTGGGACGACGAGGAATACACGATTCCTCATTACCTAAAGAGTCACGTCCATCCCGAGAACATCGACTACGAGAACGGCGAGATGGTGCTCGTGCCGACGTTCCGCCTACCGACGGCGATTCACTCCCGATCGTCGAACTCCAAATGGCTCGAGGAAATCTCGCACAACAACCCGGTCTGGCTGCACCGTACGGATGCCGAGCGACTGGGCGTCGAGACGGGCGACCTTGTGCGCGTCGAGACTGAGATTGGCTACTACGTCAACGAAGTGTGGGTCACCGAGTCCATCAAGCCAGGTATCGCCGCGATGAGCCACCACATGGGCCAGTGGAAAGTCGACCGTGACGGCGACGGTGAGGCTGACGGGGACTTCGATGAGGGTGGCGATCCCTACGGAAAGGTCACGGTCGATCTGAAAGACGAGGATAGCCAGTGGGGAATGCGCCAGCAGTCAGGAATCGGGCCGTTCGAGAGCGACGATCCCGACTCTGCCAGGGTCTGGTGGACCGATGGCGGCGTTCCACAGAACCTCACACATGCACCTCATCCCGACCCCATCTCGGGGATGCACTGCTGGCACCAGAAGGTCCGGGTCCGACCGGCGAAGCCGGACGACTACTACGGAGACGTCTACGTCGATACCGATCGCGCCATGGAGATCTACCGCGAGTGGGTCGAGAAGACCCAGCCGGCTGATGGTCCGGACGGGAAGCGCCGACCGAAGTGGCTCAAACGACCGATCGCACCGCCGTCCGACCCCGGCGAGGACGATGCCTGGTATCTGGATGGCCCGATCGGTCGCGAGCAGCGATGGGAGCCGGACGAGTTCGGCCCACAGGGTGAGGACTGACCCGCGATGGACGATTCCGATGCGACTCCTCACGCTGGGCGGAATGGGACGTCGACAGCGTCAGCCGACGCCGGCCAGAGAGATGATACCGCCGCGGCCGTCCGGGAGGCTATCGCCTCGGCGGAGGTGGGAACCGAGGAACTCTATGTCGACCTCACAGCGATCGATGGCGTTAGTACCATCAGCGTTCGCGACGGCGTGGCGTCGGTCGAAATCTCGCTTCCGGTGCCGAGCCAGACACTCCGCGAGCAACTCGCCGCGGACGTGATCGCTGCTGCCGAGTCCGTCGATGACGTTGAGTCGGTTGATGTCGATTTCCAGGCCAGTGCTGCCGATCCAGGAGAACACGTCGACATGCTTCCCGACGTCAAAAACGTCGTCGCCGTCGCGTCGGGCAAGGGTGGCGTCGGCAAGAGCACTGTCGCGACGAACCTCGCGGCCGCGCTGGCGGATACGGGCGCGACTGTCGGCCTTCTCGATGCCGACGTGTACGGGCCGAACGCGCCGACGCTGCTCGGCCTCGACGAGCGACAACCCAACGCCACGAGCGACGACGAGATGGTCCCGCGCGAGGCCTACGGCGTCCGGACGATGAGCATGGAGTTCATCACCGGCGAGGACGACCCAATCATCTGGCGCGGCCCGCTGGTCGACGAGTTCATCAAGCAGCTATTCGGCGATGTCCGGTGGGGTAAACTGGACTACTTGATCGTCGACTTGCCACCGGGTACCGGGGACGCACACCTTTCGCTGGTGCAGCACTTCCCCGTCGCCGGCGCCGTTATCGTGACTACGCCACAGGAAGTCGCGGTCGACGACGCCGCCCGTGGCCTCGTCGGCTTCGCACGTCACGACACCCCGGTGTTAGGAATCGTCGAGAACATGGCCGGATTCGAGTGTCCGGATTGCGAGTCGCTTCACGATATCTTCGGCACCGGCGGTGCCGACGACCTGGCCGACCAGTTCGACGTTCCCGTTCTGGGTCGCGTCCCACTCGAGCCAGCCGTCGGGTCGATGGACGACGATGGCGATTCGGGACGACCGCCCGGTATCGATGTGCCTCTCGTCGGTCGCCTCGAGTTACCCCGCACTCAGGAGGAGCGAACACAAGGTAACAGAGCGCCCCCACTTGCCTGCAGGACCGACGGCGGTGCCACTCGCGAGCAGCTCCGAATTGCCGCGACCCGAATCGCGGCGCGGCTGAACGAGGCTGCTGTGACGTTCCGCGAGTGAGCGTTCGAGCGACCGGATTTCTCGTTTCTATAGAAAAAGCAGGCCGAGTATCTCGGGACGTACCCCCGAGGCGGTTCACGTTTCGGGACGAACGATCGTTACTGAAACTGGAGACCGCTTTGCCACCTCCTCAGCAACGCTTCCCAGCAGTATCCGACCGACGCCCGTCCGTCCGCGACTCCCGATAACGATATGATCGGCACCGAGGTCATCAACGGCACCGATAATCGCTCGCGCTGGTGATCCGTGTGCGAGTCTCGTTTCGACTGCGACTCCGTGTTCGGCTGCGAGACTTTCGTATTCCTTGAGTAGTTCTTCCGCCTCCGCTTCTCGTTGCTCCATCACAGAAGATAGAACGCGGCGATTCCGACCGCTCCCCCGCCGAAAATGAGGTATACTGCGTCGACTCCGCGGAGAAACAGGGCGAACGTGAGTCCCGCTACACTGACAGTCAGGAGATCAACGAAGGAATCGCGGGCGAGCGTCACTATCGCTCCCAAAATCGCACCGACCACTGCAGCATTGACACCCATCAGCGCCGTCTGGATGACGTCGTTCTCTCGGACCTGTGCGAAGCTGGGGAAGAAACCCAGAATAAACACGAACGAGGGCCCGAACGCGCCAATCGTTGCCACGAGTGCACCGAGGACAGCGACCCCAACTGAGCCATCCGAGATGTCGAGCAAGAGCTTGTAGCCGATGAATGCCGTCGTCATCACGACGGGACCGGGCGAGAGTTGCCCGATAGCGACGCCGTCGACGAACTCACGACCGGTCATCCAGGCGAATTCGTTGACGACGTACTTTTCGATAAACGGAATGAGAACCAGCCCTCCCCCATAAATGAACGATCCCGTGTAGAGCATAAACAGGAAGAGTTTCACCCCTTCGTTCGTCCAGAGGACCGTTAAAAGGCCCCAAATCGGGGAGGATTCCACAGCGGTGCGGACTCGAGGTCGAAGAACCGCGAGGATGCGATCACGTCGGAGAAACAGGAGTGTGGCGACGACACCGACGAGACCCCATACTCCTACCTGTCGAATGTTGTGCCGAATCCACGTCGACCGATAGAGGAAAACGGTGACGAGCCCTGCTGCGATAAACGAGAGCACGGGATTCGGATTCGCTACGACGGTCACGACGATCGTCGCGCTCAGGAGGGCACCGAGGAGGTAATCGACCGACCACGTTTCGGAGCCGATATGGAACTCGAGATCCGTGCGACCTTCTGCGAGTGCGGAGTTGCCCATCGACCATGCCGCACCGGCAATGAGGCCAATGACGACGGGATTGATCCCGTAGAAGAACGCTTCAACGGAGGGAACGGCCTGATACGCGAAATAGAGCCACGAGAAGACGACCACGATGATGAACGTCGGCAGCATGAACGCACCGCCGGCAACGAGCGCGCCGAGCGTCCCGCCGCGAACCCATCCCATGAAGATGCCGAGTTGTGTCGAGGCTGGGCCCGGCAGTGTGTTGCAGATCGCGAGTCCTTCCATGAACGTCTGCTGGTCAGTCCAGCCGTCCTCCCCGCTGAGGTCGTCTTCCATCATCGCGATGTGGACGAGCGGGCCGCCGAATCCGACGATCCCGATATAGATGAAATACGTCGCTATCTCGATGAGTCGCTCAGCAGTCGGCTCTCCGCTGTAGGACTCTGTGGGGCCGTCTGAACCGGCGTCACTCATCTATAGTGACCCTGCTATCATCCGTACGATATTGAATATACGCCACCACGATGGGCCGTCCGTCGCGTTCGGTGAGAGCTCTATGCTGCTGCACAACGGAGCTTCCGACGAATGGTCAACGCCTTCTGGCTCGATCGCGACCTCGAGCGAACCGTAACGTGGCTCGTCGACCGGCACGTAACCAGCAGCGTCTTCGAGTGTTCGATGGTGCTGACGACTGCGGTCCAGTTGAACGGTTATCCGAAATCGGACACGCTATCCTTTACCCATCCCGACCACCCGCTGACTCGTTGGGCGGCGCGCTCGATCGCGAACTGGCAGTATCTGTGCGATTATACGGAAGCAGTCCACGAGGAGTGGCGCTACCGGTGGGATCACGGGCCGACGGAGCGCCACGGCTCGTGGGAGACCGTTCGATCGCTGGACGACGCGACCGTCCGTGGCCTCGAGTGGCCGACCGAGGGGCGAACGGACCCGCCGCAACTGACCGGGCGATGGACGGCTGACGACTACGTCGACGCCTACCGATACTACTACGCGAACGAGAAGCGCCACCTGTTCGAGTGGTCGAAGGATCGGTCGATGCCGCCCTGGGTCGACGCGTACACGGTCGATCCGCGTTGACGGCTACAGTAGCCACTGAAAGTCAATGTACACCAGATCGAACGAGGGCTATGCGATCGGTGTGTAAATCGTTTCAGTTGTTACTATAGCAGTAGATAGTAGCGCGATTTATTAATTCAGAATTCTATTTAAAAAGAATCTGGAAGTTCGGTCACTACACGTGCTTATTGAACGGCAGGCGGTAAACAAGCATCCGCGAGCGAAGCGAGCGGTTCGCCGCCGGAGCGGGTTTTCACCTCGCGACGGCGGTCTTTTGACATCAACGGGTTTTGCCGGGGTTCGACCGAGTGAGCAACGCGAACGAGGGAGGACCCCGGTAAAAGAGGTTGCTGTACTCACCGCTAGTTTCACGACACACTTTGAGTAAAGAAACCGCATTACCAACTACTGATAGGGGAGTGATACAGACGTCTCAATATCTCTCCTAGGAAGGTACTTGATCGAGTCGCCCGCTGTGATGAATATGGCTTGGACGTTCTGGCGACACCCACACTCCGATGAGCGAGCGGACGCGGACGCAGATTCAGTCAGTACCACTGCCGATCCTGATTTTGCCATCTTAGCCGATTGGCGACGGGCGTGTATTCTCACCTATCTCGTCAATACGGACGACCTCGAGATTGATCGATCACAGTTGGTCGAGGTGGTGTTCGAATCCGAAGTGCAGGATCCGAACCGACCGACCCAACCGGACAGAGACGCGATCGATATCGACCTCCATCACCGGCAGTTGCCACGGCTCGAACAGGCAGGACTCATCACCTACGACTGGCGTCACGGCACGGTCCAGTACGATGGATCGCCGCTGATCGAACAGGGACTCGAACGCGTCTTCGCGGGCTCACCAGTTGTGCCACAGTTATGACGCCTCGACCCGAGGCTGTTGACCACCGCTTCGAAAAGCGGGTCTGTGATGCGTTCTACCGAATTGAATCGTAGTCCGCAGTCTCCTGTCGTCGCCCCACGATTCGTCTGATCCGACACAGCCCGGCGATCGGGTCCCTCGGTTTAGGGGGTCTCCTCGGCGGCGACCGGAAGCTCCACCACGAAGATGCTCCCGTCCGGATCGTTGTCTTCGACCCAGATGCGCCCGTCGTAGCGAGTGACGAGCGTCTTCACTAGATGCAGCCCGAGCCCGGTTCCGTTGCTTTCGAGCCCTTTCTCTCCTTCATCGAAGATCCGATCTTTGTGTGTCTCCGGGATTCCGGGACCGTTGTCCGCGATCCGAACTCTGACCTTCGTCTCCGCTCGCGTTGCCGTGACGGTGACGGTCGGGATCTCCTTGTCGTTGTGCTTGATCGCGTTTTTGAGTAGATTTCTGAACAGCGACTGTACCATGTCGTCGGCGAGTACCTCGATATCTGGGATCGTGCCGTCGATGTAGACGACTGCCCGTTCGTGGCTCGAGCGGACGGCGTTGACTTCCGATTCGAGAACGGACTGAAGGCCAACGGGGAAGCGGTCGGCATCCGACTGCAGCATCGCTTGCGTGATGTCTCTCGCTGTTTCGGTGATCTCGACGGCATCGCGAGCCGCCGTGAGAACCTGCTCGACGTACGCGTTCCCATCCGCGTCGACGTATGCCGTGAGCGTATCCGCGTATGCGAGCACGAGCTGGAGGTCGTTGCGGATGTCGTGGCGCACGATCTGATTGAGCATCTCGAGGTTGTCCCGCTGGGTCTCGAGTTGCTGTTCGTACTCGACACGGGCCGTGATGTCGATGTTGCTCTCTGCCAGCCGGACGAGGGATCCATCGTCGTCATAGATCGGGTTCGCGTGGACCTGAAAGATCCGTTCGTCTCCCTCGTCGTCGCGGTGGACGTGCTCGACTGTGACCGGCTCGTCTGTGTTCTTGATCTCGGCGATCGGACACGGGATCGGGTCCTCACCCTCATCACAGGGCTGGGTCCGTCCGTGAGTAAGCTCGTAACAGGTGTCACCCGTTTCGACGGTCGCATGTGAGTTCGCGTATTCGATCGTGTATTCCTCGACGTTAAGGACGTAGAACGGATACGGGAGGCTCTCGATGACCGTGGTGAGAAAGTCACGTTCCGCCGCGAGCTCTCGTTCGCGCTCGATGCGCTCGGTGATGTCACGACCGAGTGCGAGATACTGCGGCTCGTCACCGATCTCGATTTTGTTGAGCCAGACTTCGACCGGGAACGTCGACCCGTCCTTTCGCTCGTGTTTCCCCTCGACTTTTACTGTCTCGCCGATGTCCATCGACGCCCAGAGCTCGCGTGCGCCCTCGCGGTCCAGTCCGATCTCGTAGTCGGTGACGTTCATCGAGGTGAGCTCTGTGCGTGCGTAGCCGAGACTCTCCACGTTTTGCTCGTTGGTGGCGATGATCTCTCCGTCCGCATCGTGGACGGCGATCGCATCCGGCGACTGGTCGAACAACGCTTGCAGTCGGTTTCTGCTCTCTTCGAGTGCCTGCTCGCGGTCTTTAAGCGTCGTGATCTCTCGCCCCGAGCCGACGATCCGCTCGACGCGTCCGTCGACGATGAGTGGCGTCAGCTTGGTTTGCCAGACCGTCGTCTCGCCGTCCAGTTCGAGCGTTTCCTCGTAGACGATCGGTTCCCGACACTCGAGACACTCGCGATACTTCGCTGCGAGCTCGGCTCCGAGGTCGTCCCCGAAGGCTTCGACCGGCGTCTTCCCACGGATGTCGTCGGTCGACTTGCCCGTAAACTCGGTTTCGCGCTCGTTGAACCGCTGAAACCGAATCGTCCCGTCTTCGTCGACATCGAGCAGGAATAGGGCGTCCTGTACGTGCTCGAAAACCGTCTCGTACTCGCGCTGGAGCGACTGAAGTTTGCATTCTCGGTTCGTTTCCTCGGAGACTGCCTGTGACGCGCTGACGATCGTGGTGAGTGTGCCGTCCTCGACGACCGGCGTGAGTGTCGTCTGCCACTCGACAGTTCCGGGAGGGAACTCGAGCGTTTCCTCGTAGTCGATGGGCTCACGTCGAGAAACGCAATCGTGAAACCGGCTGGCTGCCGCAGTGCCGTCCGATTCGCCGAGAAGGTCACGGAGTGATCGGCCACGGCACGCGGTCGCTGTGATCCCGGTCTGTTCTTCGTGGGTGTGGTTGTTTCGCTGGAATCGGAAGGTCGGTTCCGAACCGTCACGTTCGACCGTGAAAACGGCAATCGCGTCTTCGACGGCGGTGAAAATAGCCTCGGTTATCGAGGCTGGCTGCGATTGGCTCGCCGACAACGCGCGGTCGCTCTCGTCAGATCCAGCCACACGACCGTCCGGTCGATTCTGATCGGCCATACACATTCACGGCCTGTTTCATCAATAAGAGTGACTATACTGTGAACACTCGGCTGGGCTGTCTGACCGTGCCGTGCCGTGATTATGCTTGCGTTGCTACACAATCATTTTGGTCATCAGCTAAAAAAGAACGGGTATGAATACGTCGGTGTCTGTCTTGCACGTCGGTGATCACCTTCCTCTCGAGGTGCTGTCTGTACCAGCCGACGGACACGAGATCGCGGTCTTTACAGTCGAGACAGTTTCCCGGCTGTGCGACGGTCTTGAACGGTTCGCCGCTGGTGCGTTCGACTGCGTCGTGACCGAACGCCGACTGCCGGATGGCTCAGGTATTGACGCGATTAAAGCGGTTCGCAACTCCGATCCGTCGGTTCCGATCTTTCTGTGTCCTACCGACCACTCGAGTGAGTGCGTCCGCGAGGCGGTCGACGCCGGCGTGACCGAGTACTTGCCGTGCGAACCCGACCAAGACGCGTATCCGCTCTTGGCGACACAGATTCTCGATGCAGTCTCCCAGGAGCTGGCGACAGAGCGGGCAGCGAAACTCGAGCGGATCAACACCGTCATCCGTGATCTCAATCAGGCACTCGTTCACGCATCGACCCGGTCCGAGATCGAGCGCCGCGTCTGCGAGATCATCAGCCAGTCCGAGTCCTACCTGTTCGCCTGGATCGGCGAGCACAACTCCGAATCAAACACAGTGACGGGACGGGCCGCAGCCGGTGTCGAAGCGGGCTATCTCGAGCAGATCAGTATCACGACGGATGAGAAACCAACCGCACAGGGTCCAACCGGCAAAGCCGTTCGTACCCGTGAAATACAGGTCATGCAAAACGTGCCGGACGATCCGGCCTACGAACCCTGGCGCGAGCAGGCGCTCGACCGCGGCTACCGCTCGAGTGCTTCGGTCCCGCTCGTCTACGACGACGCGCTCTATGGCGTTTTGAACGTCTACGCGGATCGGGTGGGTGCGTTCAAACCGAACGAACGAGAACTGCTCTCCGAACTCGGAGAGACGATCGCATACGCCCTTGACGACGTGCAAATGCGCGAGGAGTTGCGCCGCCGCCAACGTGCCATCGAACAGGCTGGCGACGCCATCTTCGTTACCGACGTCGACGGAACCATCGAGTACGTCAATCCCGCATTCGAGACGATCACCGGGTATACGTCTGCGGAAGCCATCGGTCGGAAGCCGAACATTCTCCGGTCCGAGGACACCGACGACGACTATTACGAGCGGCTGTGGGCGACGATCCTCGACGGGGAGACGTGGGACGAATCGATCGTCAACGAGATGAAAGCCGGCGAGCGCTATCATGCCGAACAGACGATCGCACCCATCGTCGACGGGACGGGCGATATCGAGGGGTTCGTCGCTATCCAGCGCGATATCACCGAGCGGAAACAGCGCGAACACGATCTTGAGCGGAGTCAATCACGACTTCGTGTACTATTCGATCAAGCACCGGACGGCATCGTCGTCCACGACGTGGATGGTGCCGTACTCGACGTCAACGAGGCGCTCGTCGAGATGCTCGGCTACACCAGAGACGAGTTGTGCTCCATGAACATCGCCGATATCGAATGCGGTATCGATGAAGCGACACTGCGAGACAAATGGGGATCGATGGATCCCGGAGCGATGCATAAAGTCGAGGTCGATGGCCGACACCGGCGAGCGGACGGTTCGACCTATCCGGTCGAAGTCTGGATAAGTCGGATCATGACCGATGAACCACGCGATCGGTTCGTCGCCTTCATTCGCGATATCACGTACCGCAAGCACCGGATTCGACAGCTTCGGGTCCTCGATCGCGTGCTCAGACACAACCTCAACAACGAGATGGCAATCATTCGTGGCTATGCTGAGACGATCACGGACGCCACTCCCGGAGACGCAGCCGCGTACGCACGCGAAATCGTCGCGAGCTGTGATCGCCTGCTCGAGACGGTCTCGAAGGAACGGGAGATCGTTCAGATCGTTTCGAGCCCGCCCCATCGCACCGAGATTGAACTCGTCGAAACGATCAGAGAGTGTGCCGAACGAATTCGATCCCAGTATTCGAACGGACGGATCGAGATTCGTGCATCGGCCCCCGTTTTCGTCGACGCAATGATAGACATCGAGCGAGCGATCGAGGAACTGCTGGAGAACGCGCTCGTTCACAACGATCGGTCGCCGTCCGAGATCCGTGTCGAGGTCACACGCAACGACGATGGAACTGTCTCGGTCCGTATCTCGGATACCGGACCACGCATTCCCTCGGAAGATGCCCGTATCCTGACTGGTGAAGAACAGATCGATCCGCTCTCTCACGGGAGCGGCCTGGGGTTGTGGCTGGTCTATTGGATTATCGAACACTCCAACGGCGACATTCAGGTCCGGTCAAACAGCCCGCGCGGAAACACGATCGAGATCACGCTCGATGCGCTCTCGTGAGCGATCGCTCTCGGTCACGGCTGGCGTTCACAGCGACCGCGCACTTTGACGACCGCTGATCGTCGCTGGCTCGAGGACGTACCAGTCGAACGAAATCGACGCGGTGTCTTGACTGAAGACGTCGACCGATGCGAGGTCGCTTTCGGCGAACACCTCGAGCACGTCTCGCTGTCGAACCTCGTCGCGGGAGAGTGGAGACAGCGAGCCATCGACGATGACGCTGCGCCACTGGTCCGGCCGTGCATACCGCGAGACGACGAACGAAACCGCGGCTGAGCGTTCCAGTCGAGCCTGTTTTTCGCTGCCATCGAACGCTGCCAGATGCATGTATAACACCCCTTCATCGGCGTCGTATCCGTACGACATCGGAATCGCGTACGGTGACCCCCCATCGAAGGCGAGCACACCGTAGCCCTCCGATCCGAGGAAGCTATCGATCTCGTCGTCCGACATCGTCGTGGGAGTGACCGTCTCTGCGCTCCCGTCGGACTCCTTGCCTCCTTCTTCGAGCGCGTTGGCGGTCGTCGCTGCCGTCTGCCCGGTCTCCGTCGGTGACTCGTCGTCCGTGATGGACTCGAGCGGTGAGTCCTGTGGTTCGACGACGTGATCGAACAACGATTCGAACAGACGGCGTGTCTGTTCGTCGGCTGCCGCTGGATGGAAATGGACGTGGACGTCGGCCCCCGCGCCCTGCAGGGTCGCGAGGATAGTATTCAGAAAGCGGTAGATCAGGTCCGTATCGTGATACGGTAAGAGCGACTCGATGTCGCGGAGGCAGATCTTCACCGACCCCTCGATTTCGTCCCACCGTTCGATGAGACGGGAGAACACGATCGAGATCCCGGTCAAATCCTGCGGATCTACCTGAAATCCGTACAGCGGCGTCTGTTCACCGACGACTGTCCTCGTCGAACCCCCGTCGGACTGCGGTGTCGTGATGATGACGGCCGCCTCCGAGGGATCGTTGATTCGCTCTAACTGGATGTCGAGCGCATCCCGAAGCGATTCGAACGACTGTGAGGACGTCAACTGGACGACGCGGTACTCGCCTTCGGCCGCGTCGTCGAACACCTCGGTACAAAACGCCTCGTCGGACTCGAGCGTACCTGACTCGAGATACAGGGTCGGGCCCCGCGTCCGGTCACTCTCTCCATCACTGTTGATCCCCATTTATCTATGAAATCAGATATCACACAGTTATACGTTTCGACCATCGTGATCAAGTGACCGTGCAGCCACGAGCGAGTGTCGCTTGATACGGACTATCGTAACAACTGATACGGTCTGCTGTAACGGTGTACCGGCGCACGCAGAACGGGCGGCGGGTGCGCCGGACATGACTGACAGTAGTCCGTATGAAACGAGTGACACACCGATCGCATCGTCCGCGCTGCTCGCCCACGTCGTCGTTCCGACCCGCGCTCCCGTCGTGCGATCGGACGTGCAGTGACGGTCAGTGACTACTATCGGTGTCGGAACGGTCCTCGACCGACTGCCTGTCGTGTGCCTCTTCGACGCGCGTGGCGTGTTTCTCGAGGTCTGCCGCGATCGTCCGCGCTTGCTCGGGTGTCAACTCGAGTATCTCCGTATGCGCGGGCAGGTGGGTTTCAGTCATGTTGTCCAGTTCGAACTGCAATCGAACGCAGTCGGGGTCGTCCCTCTCTGCCGTTGCGTTCACGACGGCCAGCGATTCCGTCTCGAAGTCGTGACCTGTCACGACGGCGTCAACGAGATCGAGGGTCGTGTACGCGTTGACCTTCATCAATCGGTCTGCCATGTTAGTCGTCCGATGGAATCGGTGTACCGTCGGCGCGTGCAGGTGCGGGGCTCGCCTCGAGGTCATCGTCTTCGGCGTAGGGATACCAGGTGCGCTTCGTGTTGTGCATGTACGGATCGTCGTAGTCCGTTTCTTCTGGCTCGATGAGGTCGGCGAGTTCGTCGTCGTCTCGCTCGAGGACGAACTCCCGGAAGCTCTCCTCGCCGTCGCGGGCGGCCGCGAAGTTCTCGAGTAAGTTCGCGATCGCGCCGGGGACTTCGTCCGCAGGGATGCGTTCGGCGACCCAGGACGCGAACTGCGGATCCTCGCCGAGTCCGCCGCCGAGCCCGATATCGAGGGCCTCGACCGGCTCGCCGTCCTTGCGGGTTTTCATTCCTCGCAGGGAGACGTCGGCGATCTGGGGCTGGGCACACGAGGCGGTACAGCCCGACAGGTGGATGTGGAAGTCCTCAACGCCGTCGGGTAGGTCGACGTTCTCCTTGAGCCAGCGGGCGTAGCGGACCTGTCGGTTCTTCGTCTCGACGATCGAGAGCGAACAGAACTCGGTCCCCGTACAGGCGATCGACCCGCGCTGGAACGGATGGGGGTCAGGGCTGTACGTTTCGAATACCGGTTCTGCGAGTAACGAATCGAGGTTCTCGTCGGGAACATCGGTGAGGATGATGTTCTGGCGCTGTGTCAGCCGTACCTCGCCAGACGCATATTCTTCGGCTGCGTCGGCGATCTCGTAGGCGTCGTCGACGCCGATCCGACCGACGAGGACGTTCAGGCCAACGTAGGAGTTCCCGTCGACCTGCTCGTGGATGCCGACGTGGTCGTGTTTGCCGTCGGCGTCGCCCGCGTTGTACGAGTACGCCTCGCGGAGGTCGTCGCCAGCTGTCTCGAGCTCGAAGTCGACGTACTCCTCCTGCAGGGTGTCGCGGACCTTCTCCGGCCCCCACTCGTCGACGAGGAACTTCATGCGGGCGTTGTAGCGGTTCTCGCGGTCGCCGTGATCGCGGAAGAGCGCGGAAATCCCACCGGCGACGTCGACGGCCTGCGCCGGGGTGGCGAAGACGTCGATATTCCGGGCGAAGCGCGGCTCGTTTCGCGAGAGGCCGCCGCCGACGCGGACGTTGTAGCCGGTCACCGTCTCCCCGTCGATCTCCTTCTCGGCGGGTTCGAAGGCGAGGTCGTTGATATCGCCCTGGCCACAGCCTTCGTCACAGCCCGTCACCGAGACCTTCCACTTCCGCGGAAGGTTCGAGTGTGCCTCGTTCTGCTTGAACGTCTCGTTGAGTTCGGTGGCAAGGGCACCCGCATCGACGTGCTCGTGTTTGTCCTTGCCGGCGACCGGGCAGCCGACGATGTTTCGCCAGGAGTCACCACACGCCTGGACCGTCGAGAGGCCGACATCCTCGAGGCGCTCGAAGATTTCGGGGATGTCCTCGAGTCGGATCCAGTGAAGCTGGATCGCCTGCCGGGTGGTCACGTCGAGCCAGCCGTTGCCGAACTCGGGGTTTTCCGCGGGACCACGGGAGAACTCGTCGGCGAGTTCGACGATGCGTCGGAACTGGCCCGGCTCGAGGACGCCACTCGGCGGGCCGATCCGCAACATAAAATACGATTCCTGTCCGGCCCGCTGGTGGTACAGGCCGAACCACTTGAACCGCTCGAACCAGGCGTCTCGTTCGTCTTCGGGAATCGATTCCCAGCCCGCCTCGGCGAAGCGCTCGATCTCGTCGCGGATCTCGGTCCCGTAGAGTTCGTCCTTCCAGTGCTCGACGTCGGTAACCATTACGACTGCATATGGGGGGTACACATAAGACACGTCCTCTGCCGTCAGTTCTCCCCGCGTCTCGGCGGTTCCGGTCGTCTTTGCCACTATCGGCTTACGACCGTTCGCCGTCTGGTTCGACAAGCCACTGAACACTCTCGGGGCCGTACGGGGAGAAGTCGCCGTTCACGATGCGACCCACGGGAAGGTGCTCGATCGAATCACGCGTCCCACACTCGAGACACTGGCCCACTGCGTGGGCGACGACGGTCGAGCCATCGACGTCGACATCGACGAACGCCTCGAGCAGGACGTACGCCGGGGAACAGTCACAGAACGTGCCAGCAGCAAGGGTCCAGACATCGCTCACACTCACTTGGCGACTGTCGTTGACGCTGATCCACGCGCCGTCGTCGAGCGTCCGCAGGGCAATCGACATACGGGCAGTTGGCTCACTGTCTCCCTTCGTCTATCGCCCCGTGCAAACCTTACCGACGTGCCAACGCTGTGCTCGTCGAAAACAGCATGAAGGAATCGGGTTCGGACCGTTTCGGCCAAACCTAGATACCGGATAGAATCTCCGATATAGGCGAGCACGAGTCGGCGGTGTCCCGAATGTGGGCCCACGAGCGAGGGGATTCGTGTCACAACATCTGAACCCGAGTGCGGATCGTGTTCCATCAGTGAATCGTTTCTCAGAACTGCGATCGTCCTTGAGGCCCTGCTCGTACTCGGCGTCAAGTTGCTGGCGATGCTGACGTATTCGGTCTCGATGTCTCGAACTGGACGAGAACACTGTCTTCTGTTCGTTGGAGTACATCGATATTCGCGATCCCGTCGCAGCTGTCCATTGCTCGAACGACAGCATCACGAACGGATCGCAACCGCTCGTCTCGGCGGAGACACACAAATCTCGCGGTCGCTCGCCTCGAGGACTGTTTGATACGGTCTGCTGTCACGAGTTACCGGTGCACTCGCAGTGCGGGTCGTGGTCCCACCGGCACTGACTGACAGTCGTCCGTATGACCCGAGGGCTTACGACTTCGACGCAGCGGGATGAAACTGGGCGCAGTTCGGACACCAGGCAGAGTCGTCCGCCCGTAGTTTTTGTTTGCCACCGCAGGTAGAACACCGCGAGGCCGCGTACTGAACCATACACCTCATCACGAGAGCACAATTATATCCTTGTCGTATTCGATATTTCAACCGAAAATGCTGTGAAATTCACCCACTGACGACGGTCGGAATCGGCAATACGTCTACGAGCAAGACAGTATTGTACTGAACGCCAATGTATGCCTGATAGAGGGAGGGCTGTACGATCTACAATCAGTGTGAAAACAGTTTGAGGGCTCTATCGCTGTTATCCCTGGCCGACCAGCGAGTCCTCCTCGTCCCACTCCTGCTCGCGCAGTTCGTACTTCTCGACTTTTCCGGTCGCCGTCGTCGGCAGTTGCTTGACGAACTCGACCCGACGAACGACCTTGTAGCTCGCGAGTTTCTCGCGGGTGAAGTCGATGATCTCCTCGGCGGTCACACCGGGATCCGTCGGATCACCGTTGGCCGGCACAATAAACGCCTTCGGCGTCTCGCCCCACTGGTCGCTGGGCGAGGGAATCACGGCGACCTCGGCGACCTCAGGGTGTTCGTAGAGCGCGTCCTCGAGTTCGATACTCGAGATGTTCTCGCCGCCGGAGATGATGATGTCCTTCTTGCGGTCCTGAATCGCGATCATCCCGTTCTCGTCGACGGTGGCGAGATCGCCCATGTGGAACCAGCCCTCGAGGCGGTCGTTGAATGCCCGTTCGGTCTCCTCGGGATTCTCCCAGTAGCCTTCCATGATCTGGTTGCCACGGACGACGATCTCGCCGATCGTCGCGTCGTCCCACGGGACCTCGTTGCCGTCGTCGTCGACGACGCGGATCTCCGTGCCGAGCATCGGGATTCCCTGTCGCTTCTTGATGTCGTAGCGGGCCTGGTCGTCTTCGAGGAAGCTCTTGACCTCGGAGGTGGCGATGAGCGGGCCGGTCTCGGTCGCGCCGTAGACGTGTGCTAGTTCCCAGCCGAACTCGTCTTCGACGGTTCGGATCGTCGCTTCCGGCGGGGCGCTGCCGGCGGTAGCGACGCGAACGTCGTTGTCGCCCGTCGTCACCGGATCGTTTTCGTCGTAGTAATCGAGCAGCATGTTGAGCACGGTCGGGGCGGCACAGAAGTACGAGACGTCTTCGTCCTGGATCGCCTCGAACACGTCGCCTGCGTCGACGCCGCGCGTACAGACGTGCGTGCCACCGATCCCCGTAATCGAGAAGACGTGACCCCAGCCGTTGACGTGGAACATCGGCAGCGTCCACAGATAAACGTCGTCGTCGCTAATCTCGCGGTGGACCGACGAACAGTAGGCGTGGATGGTCTCGCCGCGGTGGTTTCGCATCACGCCTTTCGGGTCGCCCGTCGTCCCCGAGGTGTAGTTGATCGTGATGATGTCCTCTTCGTCCATCTCGGGCCGATCGTACGTCGGCTCGGTGTCTTCGAGCACCTCGTCGAAGTCCTCCCAGTCACCGTCGACCTCGTCGGCGTTGGATGCGATGAACGTCTCGACCGGAACCTCGTCACGGACGGCCTCGACCTGATCGGCGTACTCGTGGTCTGCGATGATCGCGGTCACATCACAGTCGTTGAGCATGTACTCGAAATCCGACGGGACGAGCCGGTAGTTCAGCGGCGTGTGAACAGCGCCGATTTGGGTGATTCCGTAGACGGATTCGAGGTGATAGTGCGTGTTGGGCGCGAGCACGGCGACGCGGTCGCCTTTTTCGACGCCGCGGTCCTGCAGCGCTGCCGAGAGTCGGTCGGCCCGCTCGCCGAACTCGTCGTAGGTGAATCGATCGCCGTTCGCAGCAATGATGGCCTCTTCCTCGCCAAAATACGTTCGGGCACGGTCTAAAAACTGCGGTACGAGCAGTGGTCGATCCATATTCGACCGAGTGCTGGTGGTGGTTTAAAACTAACTCAATTCCCCGGATTTCGCAACAAATTGGCTATAATAATTCGTTACAGACTGTATCTGTCAGGTGGGATGGCGTGATAATCTGACCGGCTGCTCTCGGCTTCCCGTCTCGACTCTGTCACAGTAACGGCGGCAGCTGACAGTCAACGAAGCACGGAACTAGACGTGGAAGCGACGCCAAGAGTCACAGGAGAGGGCGAGTAGTGTTTGGGAGAGACACCGGCCTCACCCTCGAGTCGCGGCAAACGACTGTCCTCGTTGGCTGCCCTGGCAGCCATGTTTGAGTATGTCAAACAACCTGTTGAATCTATCGCAACTTCGCAGTGTACGGACCAGCGTACTCGGTGACCGATACGGGCTGCTGTATCGATGTACCAGTGCAACTGCAGTGCAGGTTGTGGTTGCACTGGACCTGACTGGCAGGAGTCCGTATGAATGCTGTCAGCACTCGTCGTACTGAATCGCCGTGAGCTGTCCCTGCCACGCGTGCATGTTGCCGTCCGGGAGGTGCCAGATGACGTCTCCCTCCGTCGGCACGCGGATACCGTTCCGTGTCTCGTAGTTCTGCCAGTAGCCAGACCAGGGTGTCGACTCGTATCCATCGTCGACGTGCCGATACCGGTCAGCGTGGACGCGCGCTACCTCTCCGGCTTCGGTAAACGAAAACGTAACCGACGCCTTTACGTCCCCGTTTTCGATGGTCACGTTCGCCGTCCGATCATCGACCGGCTCCCACTCGACACCCGCTGTGGGGAGGAGCGCCGTCGGATACCACACCGCCTCGGCGAGATACCGCATCAGTTCCGCTTCCTCCAGTTCTGGACTCGAGTCGACCGTCTCGAGCGGGACGACACCGAAAAGCGACACGCTCGCAGTTCCCGTCCAGTCGTGGAATTGGTCACGGACGCGGACCGAGATGAGCGGCGCGAGACGGACCGACGCATCCCAGATGAATCCTGGTGGATCGACCGTGACGTACTGCGTCGCTGAAAACGGTTTCCACGCTGCTGTTGCGCCGCCGGGGCGCAGTTTGCCGGTCTGCTCGAGACTGACCGAGTTGATGTATGGCTGTCCCTCCTGTAGGACGGTGGCGAAATATGCGCGGACGGGGTTGGGGAGTCCCTCGAGGTCGTCTTCCGTGAACACGCGCTCGCGTCCGGGGGTTGCAGCCTGCCGAAGCTCGGCCACGTGTCGGGCCGTCTCACGCCGCCGCCAGCCAATTCCGGCGAGGACGACGAGGAGCACGATGAAGAGGCCAATGACGCGTTCTCGAAGGCGAACGGAGACCATAGCGACACGTTCACGTCAGATCCCTAAAATGCACTTCTTGCTGGTTGCTGGCTCTGTGAGGTGCCCACGCCAACGCAACTGCGAACCCGGTCTTTTTCGCTGCTCGAGATCGCAGTGAACCACGACTGGTCCCGCCGTTAGCCGATGTACTGTGCCTTCCACGCTTGTCGTTCCACGATCGCTTGCTCGCCGTCCGCTGTAATCGTATAGTAGTTCGTTCGCCTGTCGAGTTGTCCCTTCTCGACGAGGCCTTTGTTGACGAGGGTGTCGAGATTCGGGTACAGCCGCCCGTGATTGATCTCGCTGCTGTAGTAGCTCTCGATCTCTTCTTTGATGTCCTGTCCGGACGGTCGATCGAACCCGGTGATCACGTACAGCAGGTCTCGTTGAAATCCTGTGAGGTCATCCATGTCACAGGCGTTCAGCTGATCCAATATTTGTTATCCAACACGTACACCGCTGTAAGGTTGCATAACTGGCCACCCCTTTATTTCCCATGCTGAAATCGAGCGGTACACTCCACGAGGGCCGAAATCGATCACTGATGAATATTCTCCTCGTATTTTATCATCTGTCACATTTCGCTCGACATTCGGTGACTTTCTCCAAGTTTTCAAATATACTGAAGTTAGCTAGCGATGTACGGCAACACTACGACAGGTCTATGCTAGGATCATACCGCTCACGCCAACTTGCACGAATTGGCTTACTGGCTCTCATCGCACTCTTTACGGGGACTCGTGTGAGTAGCTACGAGACAAGTCCGTGGGGATGGGTCGCAGTTTTTGCTGTCGTGACCGCTCTCATTTTTGGTCCGATCACATGGCTTATTCGTGATCGTGTTTCCAAAGAACAGCGCGAACGTCTCAGCTACGTTGTGACTGGTCTCGTTCTCCTCTGTGTCCCACTCGTCATTGGACTTGGATTCGTTGTTGAGGGACTCCTCTTTTTCATCGACGTCGGTATACTTGGCAGTGTTCTCGGCCTTGCAGTCACGTTTCTCGTCGAGCGGACAGTTGTCCCCGAACGGTTTGGGGGCACCGCCCAGTAACCTGTCTCAAAGCTACGTTAGTATGAATTGGATAAGACGACCAGTCCAGCGTAGGAGGCCGTCCCACCGGTCGCGAACGACTCGACACTTGCCGCCAGCAGGATCGCTAGTGCTGACGTGGGTCCGAATACCACTTGCCGCGATGTGCCGACGAAAACGCACACAGCGGTTGCCAGCAGCCCGGCATACAATCCGGTCACCGGCGGCATGTTCGCCGGCGATACGGACGTCAGTCCTTCGGAGATTACCGACGCCGTGACCATGATCCCGGCGAGTACGTCACGTCGAGGCCACGGGGAGTCATAGTTTGGTAACCACTCGGTGATGGGAACCATCGAGTCGAGTGCCGACTCGAGACGGTCGCCGAGCGGATCAGCCATTGTGATGAATTCAGGTCGGCTCCTATTCACCAGCAACCGCCACACGAGAGACGACACGGGCGGTTTGCGATGGCATTGCAAGTGTCGACTTTACTACCGGCACCCGTGTGGATGGTGATATGACTGACAATGACGCACGGTCACAGCCGCGAATCGCGCCCGGTGTTCACAGACGCAAACTTCTGGCCCTTGGCGCAGCCACGGCACTCGGAACCGGACTTGGGACGACCGCGACTGCACAATCGGCTTCGACCGCTGAAGACGACTCGAGTGCGTCGAACGGACTGTTTCTGAGTGCGCTGACCGGCGACCAGCAGCCCGAGCCGGTCGAGACGACCGCGACTGGCGGTGCGGTGGTCAGCCTGAGCGAGGACGGGAGCGAACTCGAGTACGCGTTGCTGGTCAACGCCATCGAAGACGCCAATCAAGCACACATTCACCTCGGAGCAGAAGGCGAATCGGGTCCCGCCGTCGTGTGGCTCTATCCCGGTCCTGACGCCAGCCAACCCGAACTGCAGGAGGGGCGGTCCGATGGTATCCTTGCGACTGGGACGATCACCGACGAGCACCTCATCGGTGACCTCGAAGGGGAGAGCCTCGGGGCACTCGTCGATGAAATTCGAAACGGAAACGCATACGTGAACGTCCACACCGAGACTCACCCTGATGGCGAGATCAGGGGCCAACTCGTCCGGGCTGAGGACGTCGCCGCCACACTGCAGAACGCGGGATCGAACGGAAACGATGTGGTCGAACCGACCGACGTGCCATCGGATGCGAACTGCGCGGTCTGTAATATGGTTCCTGCGGAGTATCCCGAGTGGAACGCGCAACTCGTCCACGACGATAGCACGCGGGCGTACTTTTGCACGCCCGGGTGTCTGACCACGTATTACGTCGTACCCGAGCAGTTCGGTGCCCCCGACGCATCGATAACAGGGGCGTGGGTGCACGATTTCGAAACCCGTGACCTGATCGACGCGTTCCAGGCGAGCTTTGCGCTTGAGACGGACCCAGACCGCGTTGCGGACCCGATGCGGCTGAATCCGCTGCCGTTCGTAGACGAGTCGGACGCGACGGCGTACGTCAAGCAGTACGACGATCTCGACGACGGTGATGTCGTCTCGATCGACAAGTTTGATCAGGACACCGCCGAGCTATATCGAGGGCAGTTACTCGAGAGAAACGAGCCTTCCTGAAGGATGATGCGCTTTGGGCTATTTCGGCAACCCAGAACCGAAAATATTCCACTATAGTAACGGATTGAATCCAAGCTGCGAAATTCGGTAACCACGTATGCGTATCGATCGTGAGGTTATACTATTACTGATAGGGATCAGCGTGGATATTCGGAGATTCTCACGAACAAAACAGCCTACTGGAAAACCCGCACGACGAGAGAAACTATGAACTAGTCTGCTGATCCCTATGAGTGAAGTGGAAGAATTAGTGTCACGAACAATTAGATCGTTCGATGGAACTCCTCCAAAATTTCCACATACTTCCTGACAGAAGCCATTAAATAATATCCCGTGGTAGTTAGATTGGTGCTTGGTAACAATGGGCGGGTTATGAAGCACTGTCCGCGGAGGAACAGGAGAGACCCATGGCCGACGCACACAAACTCGATTGTGAATCGGTATCTGACACGTGCCGGTTTATTATTCAATCGGAAGACGAAGAAGAGGCAGTAGAACTGGCTCAGAAGCACATGAAGGAGATTCACGGACAAGAGTTCACAGACGAGGAACTCCGGAAGGAACATCTACAAGTCGTTTAATGTAGTTGGAGGTGGTTTATCGACCACACCTTGTCTCTATTCTCCACGGTGTTTTTACAGATGTTTGAGAAATTGTGGATTGTCTGGTAGAAACACTCTTTATACTTCCCACAAGGTTCAAATCCTCCTTGCCACAGCCCTAACGACTGATCAGGTCACGTACTCACCAGCCACAAGAATCCGATGTCGCGAAGAGATGTCCGCATAGCTGGACTATCGGCCATTTTTGTAATATGTCCAAATTGTAAATAACGCTTATGATTGTGTAGTCATCTCTACCAGGTATGGGAGACGATGATACTCCGGGCAGCCGTGGTCGCGCTGATCTCTCGGGCGATGAATTGTTTCATGTACTCTCCGATGCGAGTCGGCGAACCGTGCTGTTTCACCTTCGCCAGCATAGAGTTGCGACGGTCGACGAACTCACTGACGTGATCGCAGAGATCCGTGGGGACGAGTCCCCGGAGATCGATCGCGAACACTTACGCACGTTGTTACATCACAGTCAGTTCCCAAAACTCGTCGACGCCGGGCTTATGACGTACGATCCGGAGCAACAGATAGCCGAGTCCACGAATCTTCACGGCGAAATCGGCGAGTGGCTTGACCTCGCAGTTCGCCATCAGATCCGAATCGAGAGCGTGCGCGAAACGCACAGTCAACCCGACGAACGCGAGGAGATTCGGGTGTTGCTCGTCGACGACGAACCAGGACTCCCCGAAACGATCGGTGCCTACATCGAGCGCGAGAACGACGATATGACCGTCACTACTGCGACGAGCCCCCTCGAAGCGGTGACGAGACTCGAGGAAGTGTCGTTCCACTGTATTGTGAGTGACTATCAGATGCCGGCGATTAGCGGTCTCGACTTTTTAAAAGCCGTTCGCGAAGAGGACGCGACCATTCCGTTCATTGTTTTCACCGCCAAAGGGAGTGAAACAGTTGCCAGCCAGGCGATCGAAACTGGCGTCACTGATTACGTCCAGAAGGGACCAAATACCGAACGGTACGACGAGTTGGCAGCACGGATCCGGAAGGCAGTCGCTGCCGACTAACGCCGTCTATGCTCGAGGCGAGCGCGTCGACTAAATCGCAGGTCGGCCCCAATACATCAATAAGGATGTATTTCTGTCACGAATGTACGCCGAAAACGTGTCTCGAAGGAGTGTGTCAGTGCCCTCTCGCAAACGCGCAGTGTCTGACCGCTGTGCGATCGATGAGGTCCGTTTCGAAGCGTTTGTGCGAACGAAAAGCGACGAGCAGACCGCTGGAGTTGCCACACGGGGCACAACTGTTTTCTACCGCTTGCCCGGAACCGACCGGAACGCAGTCCCACCACGATGCCTCGAAACCGCCGCTGTACGACATTATTTAGATGATTAATGATCGATCAACAGATGAGCAACTGATCGAGCGGATCTCGGATGCATGCTGTGCAGTGGATACCGAGGGACGCGTCACGTACTGGAACGAACGGATGGCTGCGTGGACTGGCACCTCGGCCGCTGACATCGACGGTGCGGTCGTGTGGGACGCCATCCCAGCGTTTCGCGGGTCTGCCTTCGAGTCACACTGCCGGGACGCCATCGAAACACAGGACACACACTCGTTCGAAACGCGACTCCGCGAGCCGGTCGACGTGTGGATCGAAGTGACTCTGTACGCCGCTGGGGACGGCCTCACGATACTTGCCCGTGAAATCACCGAGCGCAAGGTACATCAGGAACGAGTCGAGCTCGCCGAAACGTTGTTCGAAAACACACAGGATGCGCTCTTTCTCATCGATCTCGCCGAGGACGAAGACGAGTGCCGGTTAGAACGCGTCAATCCTGCCTACGAACGCCACACGGGCCTTACGAGCGACGAACTCCGTGGACGGGGGTTACGAGACGTCTTCGGTCTCGAAGAGGGGACGACGATTCTCGAGAAGTATCGAGAGTGTGTTGCCCGGCGTGAACCGATCGAGTACGAAGAACTCGTCTCAGTCCCCAACGAAGGTCCCTACTGGGAGACGAGGATTTCCCCCGTCATCATCGATGGAACCGTCGAGAAACTCGTCGGCGCAACACGGAATGTCACCGCACAGAAAGATCGTGAACGCCGGTACGACGCCATATTCAACCAGACGTACCAGTATATCGGGTTGATCGACACCGAAGGGACACTGCTCGAGGCCAACGAATCCGCGCTCGAGTTCGGCGGTCTCGAGCGTGAGGCGGTCATCGACCAGCCGATATGGGACACGTACTGGTGGCAGGCCGACGAACACACTCAGACGCAGCTGAAAGGCGCCGTCAGGTCGGCTGCAACTGGCGAGTTCGTCCGATACGACGTCGAAGTACGAGGAGCCGATGAAACTGCCATCATCGACTTCTCGATTCGACCGATCACGGACGAACGGGACGAGGTCGTCCTGCTCATCACCGAGGGGCGAAACATCACGGAACACAAACGGCGTGCCCAGGAACTCGAGCAAAAACGGGAGTTTCTCAGACAAATCCAGACCGTCGCGGATATCGGCGGCTGGGAAGTCGACTTCCGAACGGAGACGATGCGTTGGACCGATGAAGTCCACCGTATCCACGGACTGCCAGCCGAGTACGAGCCGGCGATCGAAGACGGTATCGACTTCTACCACCCAGATGACAGAGCGACGATTGTGGACGCGTTCGAACGACTGCAGACGACAGGGGAGGGCTACGATCTGGAGTTGCGGATCATCACGGCTACCGATGAGCAGCGCTGGGTTCGAACGCTGGGAACGCCGTGGAACGACGACGATGGCGCCCTCATCGGTGCGCGCGGCGCGTTTCAGGACATCACCGAACGCAAAGAACGAGAGCGTGAACTCCAGCGGACTAACGCTCGCCTCGAGGAGTTTGCTTCCGTCGTCAGTCACGACCTTCGAAACCCGCTGACAGTCGCACAGGTTGCTCTCGAACTCGGTCGTGAGAGCGGCGCAGCGGAAGACTTCGATCGTGTCGAAGCCGCTCACAAGCGGATGAACGCGCTCATCGACGATCTGCTAACGCTCGCACGCAACGGTCAGCAGGTCGACGAGACCCAGCCGATCGTCTTGGCGACGCTACTCGAGTCGGTCTGTGAGACGATTCCGAGCGACCGTGCGACCATCGACATCGTGCTTGCGGACTATCGCGTCGATGCTGACGAGGGTCGGCTGCGACAGGTAGTCGAGAATCTCCTCTCGAACGCGCTGAATCACGGCGGCGACGACGTGACGATCCGTGTCGGTCGGCTCGAGAGCGGTGATGGATTTTACGTCGCAGACGACGGGCCGGGCATCCAACCTGCGATACGCGAGGACATATTCGATCAGGGCTACTCGACGACGAGTGAGGGAACGGGCTTTGGCCTCGCCATCGTCAGAGGAATCGTCGAGGCCCACGGCTGGACGGTCGATGTGACCGAAAGCGAGGATGGGGGCGCACGATTTGAAGTGATCACGGCACAACGGAACCCGGCGTGATGCGATACGACCGACAGAAGGCCGTTCCGGTGACAGATTGGTCTCGAGTGGGAATTCACCTATTGGCTGTCCCGGAGGACCACGAGTTTTACCCGACGCACTCCATTGAAGTCCCGAAGTCCGTCCGGAGTATTGAAACTCGTTTGCATGGTCTAGATCTGCCTGAAATCAGCTGTACGTGCTGAGTCCACAACGGATACGCGCTTACGAGCGTTGGGACGTTCGATCCCATCGCACAGCGATTCGGCGAGGGGCGCCCCTTCGTTGCCGACCGAGCGTCTTCGGCGATCGTCCGACTGACGACGATGCTCGACCCGCTAGCGAACCCCGTCACGACGGAGACGCTCGCCGACCTCGCATGAGCTACACGCTCTGGAAGAACCGGCCGTGGAAGCCGAAGGGTTCCGGATGTGGGAGAACTGCCCGCGCTTGGACAGTGAGCGTCGCTGCATCAAAAATCATGAGTGTCGTCCGCTCACGTTGGGTGTCCAGCGCCGTCGCGAGCACGACTCCCGCATCCTCGGCGTCGGCATCGGGATGCTGGACGGGAACTGGTTCCTCGATGTAGACCGACCGTTCCCACCACTCCCTGGCGGTGCCCGTCTCACAGTCCACTTTAACCAGTCCGTTCGCCCCTGCGCGATCGGTCGCTTGGCCGTACGCGTAGCGGTGGTGTCTACCGACGACCGAACGAGCGACGCGTGGCATCTCCATCGCGCCATCGTAGAGTCGCGTTCGACTGATCGTGTTCGCGTCGGGATCGATACGGTACCGCATCAGGTGAGCGTCGGGCACGGCAGGAAAGCCGTCGCCGTCGAGTTCGGACAGTGCCATCGTGTCGACGATGTCGCCGTTCGGGAACTCCACCACGTCAAGGACGATCGTCCCACCGTCGACGTAGGCGTTGACGTGATGGAAGGTGAAGGCCGGATCAAGCGTCGGGTCGGCCACGAGGTCACCGGTATCGCGGTCGACCACGAGCACGCGCGTGTCGCGCTCCGGCTGCCAGTCGAGCATGTCGATCGCACCCTCGGTAAACGGATTCAGTGCCTGGAGTACCGAGAGGACGAGTGGCGACTCCACGATGATGACGTGGTCGGCGGTGACGCTGCAGTCGTGGATGTACGCTGGCCCGTTCGCGTCGATGGAGGCGATGACCTCCCGCGTACGACTCCCCCGTGGGAGACGATAGAGATGATACTGTGGCGTCCGGCCGAACTGCGTGGCGAAGCCGACCAGTTCGTCCCGGTGGGGGTCGTCGACGAGATGCGCAGCCGTGATGTGTTCGGGTAGGTCGTCGTGGAATCGAAAGTGCCCGCGTGTCTCGAGCGTCTCGGGATCGAAGGCGACCCGGCGCGGGGCCTCCGTGAGTGCGACGTACTCGCCGTCGATGCGGGCGACGTGGACGTTCGCATTGTCTGTCGGTTCGGGGACCCCCAGAGAAGCTACCGTCTCGAGGAGACGACGCCAGCCACGCGTGTCAGTGCCGAACTGGCCGGTCAGCCGCCCGTCCATCGCCTCCTCGTAGGCATCGGTGCGGAGAAATCGGTTCGAGTAGCGGAGCCGGCCGTCGGTGAAAGCGTAGCGCCGGAGCATTGCCAGCCCGTCAAACCAGTGGTTGACGCGACGATCGCCTGCCTCGAAACGGGCGGGCCCGTTGCGAACCAGCGTCCCAGAGAGCCAGTCGGGGATGGTGCCCTCGACCGTCGGGTGATGGTCGTGGACTTCGGTGGTCAACGAGTGAAAGCCGGCGCCGGATGCTGTCACGACCGTGTATTACGAGTGAGACAGCTATTAATCCACCGTGCAAGTCGACTCGAGCGGTCTGTACGTTTTAGACGCGTCGCCATCCTCGCATTCGCCCTGACGGCCCAGCGACGTGATCATCGACCAGCATCTCGGCCGGCGAACCTGCAAAACTGGCGATGATTCACTCCCATCACGTACAGCGCTTGAGGGCGTGCAAGCCATCGAATAGACTCCTTAACCAGTCGATGGTCAGCAGACAGGAGCCGTACATCTTGATTCGGTTCTTATCTGGTTCGGAGGACACTCTGCACCGTCCGATTATTGAACGGATACGATTCTCACACGATTGGCTGCAACAGAGGCCGGCAACCGTTCATTCGTCTGCCGATACCGGTTCGCCGTCTTCCATCTGCCATTCGAGTTCAACTTCGAACTCGGCCTCGTCGTCGGTAACCTCGTATTCGACTTCCAGCTCGAAGTGCTCTGGAACCGCCACCGTGAAGCCGTTCTCGCCTTCGATGTCGATTGTCCCGTTCTCGACACCATCAGCGACTTCACGGATGATTCCCGCACCGTCTGCCCGACTCATCACCCGCTCACCTTCTCGTTCCGTCTCATCAGCTGCCGATTCCGCTTCGGTCTCGGATTCTTGTTCGTCGTTTGCCATACCGGACCCACAGTGGCTGCCAATAAAATCTCTCGGCCTTCATATCCGCCCAGTTTGATCGGCGGTAGTCACCACTTCCATCGAGGCATCACTGGTAGGATTCTTACTGTATTGAGAGAACGTATATCTCCTATACTGATCAAAAAGGGTTGAAAACTGCCAACAGCTAAGGATTTCAACAGAGCCGATGTGGTGAGTCTGGCTGTGTCGGGCGGTGGTGAAGCCGCCGACCGCCACGGACACAATGATATGATAGTTTATGAGTTGAGGAGGGGGGTGGGGAAAGACAGTATCAGTGTGGTTCGCACTCTCGCGCGTTGAATCTGAAGAATTCCATGAGCTGGTACATATGTAATCTTCTTGCAATTGGGTGAACTAGTATGTGATATGAACCGGCGGCAGTACCTGACAAGGGTTGGAGCCGGGGTTGGCACAGTTTCGCTCCTGTCGTCCAGTAGCGTGGCATCCGATCATATTACAGTCGACATCACTGGGTCGAATACCCCACTTGAGGGTGGTGACCTCCTTGATTTGACAGTCAGACTCGAGAACAGTGCCGCCACGGATGAGCGGGTCGAACTGAGTCTGGTCGTGGGCAGAGATCCGGAGGTGGTCGGCCAACGAACGGTCCCGGTGGAGGCAGGCGAGACACGAACCGTCGAGTTTCTGCAGTTCCGGACGTACCCAGTACGTCGTGATGACACGTTCCCTGTCCGGGTCGAAACGGAGATGGACGTCGCTGAGATGATGGTTACTGTCACGGGGATCGATCCGTTCGACGCCCGGTACGCGTATCCCAAGCGCGAGCAGGAACTCACAGTTCAACCGGGGACGACGGTTCTCTTCGAGATTGATGCCGAGATGCTGGATCACTAGGGCTCCACGCACTGGTATGTTGACGGCGAGTACGTCACGACGCCGACCGGGCCGTGGTCTGCAACGTATTTCGCTGACGTTGGCCGCGAGTTCTTTGCGCACACGTTCGACGCTGCCGGGACGTATCTCGTGGATGCGGTCGTGGTCGCTGACGACGGGAACACTGCCTCGCGCTGGGAGGTGACGGTGGCTGATGACGGAGCTGCACCGCCAACCGTCGATGCGACGCGGCCACCCACCAGTGAACTTGCCGCCGACGAACCGACCACGCTCGAACTTGATATTTTGAGTGCCACCACCGAACTGGATCGTGTCGTCTGGTGGCTGACGCAGTCTGACGTAATTCTCGACGTGTCCGATATCAGTGGGACGAGTGACACGGCGTCGATCCAGATCGATGGCGGCTGCCATACGTGCCAGATCGAGACGTGGGTGATCGACGAGCAGAACACGTATACGGCGGTCAATCCATGGGTGTTCGAAGGCGTCGACGGGGCAGGGAGCGATGATGGCGGGAACGAAGGAGCGGTCGTCGTGACGATTCTCGACACGAATAGTCCGGTGACTGGTGGTGAAGTCTTGGAAGTGACTGCTGCGATCGAGAATACGGGGACTGCAGAAGTGACGCGTGACGTCGATTTGGTGGTCGGCGATGACCCAGAACTCGTGGACAGTCGTACTGTGACGGTTCCTGCCAGCGGGACGAAACGATTCAAGCTCGTGTTCGAGACGTATCCTGTGGCTCAGGACGATTCGTTCCCGGTACGCGTCGAAACCGAGGACAGCACCGATCAGCGCACCGTCCGCGCGTACGGAACGGAGACATAGCTATGCACGGTGGGGGTCTCCTCTCGCTGTGTCTTCGACTCATCGTCGCAATCACCAACTACGAACGAGGATATAACTCAGGATGAGGGCACTGTCTAGTTCAGCACCTCCTGAGCTGGCGTTCGGCCATCGAGTGCTTGATTCGACCGATCGTGGTTGTAGTGGTGTCGAAACCGTCTGAGCCAGCGACGCGCGCTAGCTGGACTGCCCCGCCAAAACGAGTAAAAGCGGTCGATTCGCATCGACACAGTCTGGAGCCATTTTTCGATGTGGTTCCGGTCTGTGTAGTTGAGTTGACCGCTCAGATCGTGGCGAAAGAGGGCAGTCAGATAGCCACCACCATCAACCAGAAACTCAGTGTCTGACACATCGTGTTTCTCGGTTAGCCGATGCAAAAATGCCGCCGCGGGATCGGTCCCGTGGCGGCTGTATACGTCGATTTCGAGCAAGAGCTTCGACTCCGTGTCGATCGCCGCGTACAGCCATTGCTTTTCGCCATCGCCCTCGATCTGTTCCTCATCAACGGCGACCCGCGACGGCGCTGCCGTCGGCGGGCCTGCCTGACTCTCCGCGAGATTAGGTGTCCAATTCCAGACCGCTCCGTGAGATCGACGCCAAGCAAGTCCAACACAGCGACGACTTCTCGCACCGACAACCCCATCGAATGCAGGCGCACCCCGAACACCCAACGGTGTCGGGGTGCGTTCGTTCTTCCAAAACTCATCACAATCCACGTCTCAGCTCTCTCTGAGCAGGTTGGCGAGTTACATGGACACTTCTTGCCACCACTTGCTCGTTCCTCAAACTCTCATCTAGCCAGTGCCGTCACTCGTAGGGGCCCGTCCCTCGTCTCGCATATACTCGTCGAGAGTGTCCGCAAGTGCCTCCGCAAAGGCTTGGTCGTTGATATCAGTCTCCATTTCGATGAGTTCGATTCCATCATTGAGCGTCGATCGCAACGCATCGAACAGTGCTGTGTCTGCTTCGGGATCGTGAAAATCCTCACCCGCCGTATCTATCGCCGAGACACCTTCGAGGGGGAGCACGAGGGCGGTCGGCCCCGTAGCGGCATTGAGTTTCTCGGCAATGATCGTTCCCAGTTCGGCGTTCTCCTCGAGTGTCGTCCGCATGAGTGTTACCTGCGGATTATGGATGTGGAACTGCCGTCCCTCGAACTCCTCGGGAACCGAATCACGCGGACCGAAGTTGACCATATCGAGCGCGCCCGTCGAGACGACCTGTGGGATGCCTTCGTTTCCAGCTGCTTCGAGTCGGTTCGGGCCAGCGCTGAGTACTCCCCCAACTAGTTCGTCGGCCCACTCGGTCGTCGTGACATCAAGAACACCGTCAATGACGCCCTCCTCAACGAGCGTCTCCATTGCGCGACCGCCTGTCCCGGTCGCATGGAAGACGATCGTCTCATAACCGTTTGCTTCGAGTCTCTCACGGGCAGTCTGAACGCAGGGTGTCGTCACACCGAACATCGTGATACCAATCGTCGGCCGATCTTCGACGTCGACATCGGGTTCGTTCGAGACCATTCCAACCATCGCGAGAGCGGCATTGGCGATGACTTGCCGCGAGAGCTGATTTAGCCCCTCGATATCTGCGACCGAATACATCATCATGATATCCCGGGAACCGACGTAGGGCTCTGTATCTCCGGACGCCATCGTCGAGATCATGAGTTTGGGGACACCGACCGGCAGTGCCCGCATTGCCGTCGTCGCAATCGAGGTGTTACCCGAGCCACCGAGTCCGAGAACACCATCAAGGATACCCTCGTCGTAGAGCTGTTGTGCGATTTCGGCTGCACCCTCGCTCATTACTTCCATCGCCTCACCGCGATCAGCTTCACTCCGTAACTGCTCGAGTGTCGTCCCGGCTGCCTCGGCGACCGTGCTCGCAGCCGTCTCTGGTTCGGACGAGGGTTCACCGACCACGCCAGTGTCGACAATGTGGACATCCACGCCTTGGGCTTCGATGACGTCTCTCGCAAAGCCGATTTCCTCGCCTTTCGTGTCCAGTGTGCCAACGATGACAACGCTCATGGGTCGGTATCAGTTGCAACGGCGTCTTCTTTGCTCGGCAGTTCACCGGCGGGAACGACCTCACACTCAGGGAGGTCCCGGAGTACGTCTTCCGGTCCGGGAGGCGCATACACGGCCAAGAGAAGCAACGGCTCCCAGCCGGTGTTGACGGTCCCATGTTCGACTCCCTCTGGGATGAATACCAACTCACCTGCCGTAATTTCGCGTGTTTTATCCGCAACTTCCTGTTCACCCTCCCCACGGAGGACGTAGAGAATCTCGTCACTGTCGGGGTGAGTGTGTCGTTCGTGGCCTTTCCCCGGCTCGAGTTTCACAACACCTGCGCTGAAGCGTTCGCCACCAGTGACTTCGGGAGTACTCAACCATTTGAGCACCCCCCAGTCAAACATCTGGCTCTCGACGTCATCTGGCCCAATGAAGTGCTTGGTCTCTGGCATGGTTAGAACTCGATCGCTTTGAATTCGCTGGCCTGGGTTTCGATAGCCTCCTCGGTCGGAAGCCGCTCAAGGCTGGACGCACCGAAGAATCCGACGACGCCTTCTGTGTTGTTCAGGACGTATTCAGCGTCGTCGGGCCATGCGATAGGGCCGCCATGACAGATAACCATCACATCATCATTGACAGCTGTGGCCGCGTCGTGGTGGGCCTGAACCCGTTCGGCAGCAGTTTCGATGTCGAGTGCCGTTTCAGCACCGATGTCACCAGAGGTTGTCAGACCCATGTGCGAAACAATCACATCAGCACCAGCTTCGGCCATCTCGCGGGCCTGTTCTTCACTGAAGACGTACGGACACGTGAGCATGCCCTGTTCGGAAGCTTCTCGAATCATGTCAATCTCCTTGTCATACCCCATACCCGTTTCCTCGATGTTCTGCCGGAACTGGCTATCCTCGTCGATGAGACCGACCGTCGGAAAGTTCTGGACGCCCGAGAATCCGCGCCGCTTGAGATCCTCGATGAAGACATCCATCTGCCGGAATGGATCGGTTCCATTGACGCCTGCAAGAACTGGCGTGTCTTCCACGACCGGCAACACCTGCCGGCCCATATCGAGAACGATCTCATTGGCATCGCCGTACGGAAGCAGGCCGGCAAGCGAGCCACGACCGTTCATTCGGTAGCGTCCGGAGTTGTAGATAATCAGGAGGTCGACACCGCCGCGCTCGGCGAACTTCGCCGACATACCCGTTCCTGCGCCAGCACCGATGATTGGATCCCCACTCGATACGGTCTCGTGTAGCCGCTTCAGTGACTCCTCGTGTGTGAACGACATATGATAACGAATACCAATTCTGTCCCCACTATTCAAGCTTCACATATTCATACAGAATGGAACGAGGTTTGTTTATGGCATCTGCGGAGTCCAATATGTGCGCACTCCTATGGCTTGTCGAGTTTTGCGAAAACGAACTCAGTCTGACTGCCGAGTGGATCGGTCGCCATCTCGAGTCGAACATCGGTGAACCCTGACGCACGCAACTGTACGAGCGTCTGGTCTCGTCCGGCTGCTGAAAAGAACATTCGGTCGCCCATCCAGCCGTGACGAATGGTTTCGAATCGATTACTGGGCAGCGTCATGAGCAAGTAGCCACCGTGTCGGAGAACGCGAGCGAATTCGTCGTACACTGCCGGGTGGCGCTCTCGTGGCACGTGAAACACAGCATGGTAGGCTGTAATCGCGTCGAACTGCTTGTCACCGATTGGTAACTCCGACATCTCGCCGTGAATCAATTGGGCTGTCGGAACCGTCTCTGCTGCGAGGTCGAGTCCACGCTGAGATACGTCGAGCCCGACGCTTCCCGGCGGGAGATTTGAAAGCGTTCGTGCACCGTCACCACAACCGATATCAAGCACGTCGGGGCTCTCAGGGAACAACGCAAGCAACTCATCAATCAATCGTGCATCCGATCCGTCCGGTTCTCGCTCTTCAGCATACCTCTCTGAGACGGCGTCCCAAGCGCGACGTACTTCGTTCCGATCCATGGAGAAAATACGGGCCAGGAGGGCTTGGGCTTGACTCTCGTGTGAGAAGTTCCGGTCCTCAGAGGCATTACGCTAGCTGGCAACTTCGAATCGAGAAAGGACGTAAACAGCCTCGGGCCACCGCGCCCGAGGCTTTTGTTGGTTCCCTCAGCCGTGCCCGAGCACTCCCTGCTCGGCAAGCGAGCGGGATGAGGTTGGGCGGCTTACGTGCCCCGACCCGGACAGACGCACCAACCGCAGCTGTGGATGGGTTTTGTGGGGTCCGGTAATTCGTGTTGTTGCCGTCGAGTTTCGCCTTCTCGCGCCACGCGACATTCGATCCACCGGACGTATCGCTTTTCGACACTCGAAACACACCGTGTGCAGAGTGAACTCTGTGTGCGTGGGGATCAACTATCTATGAAGAGGGAGTTTCATCCCTGTTTTCTTAGGAAATACGGTGTGTCTTTCGTCCCCCTACGTTCCGTGCCGCTGGTCGAGCACACTAGTATCAGAATCTGTACTGTCTGGTCCAGCGACTGTCTTTGCACGCTCGAGTTCACGGAGCTCTCGCTGAGCCTGCCGTTCGAGCAGTTCGGCTCGCCGACAACGGCCATGAGCCACGTCGTCGACACCGTCCTCATCACTGATCGTGAAGCGCTTGCCACGGTGATCGATCTGCTTGAGCATCAGCACCGATCCTCGGCTTCATCTATTGAAGCATCTCGAGCGTCCGCTTGGAGGTGCTCGTAGCGGACCTCGCAGCTGTCCGAACAGAACCGACCAGAATACCCTGTCCGATCGCGAGCAGGTTCCGAACACGTTGGCATCCGACACTCATCGCGGTCAGTCATCTGGTGATCCCTCGATGCAGGAACCGAGTCGTTTCAATGCTTGCCGACGCAACTACTGTCTTTTTTGTCTCATGGGTTGCTGCGGTGGACTCCCTTCGAGCCCTGCACCCCTTCCGGGAGATACAAACCGTCTCGAGTGACGAGCTCACTCAACAGTCAGCGGCTGAACGTACCATCTGGCGCAGGGACAAGTCCAGTACGTATCTCGAGGTCGACACGGCGAAGATGCTTACAGCCGTCATCTGGCTGGCGCTGTTCGAAACCTGGGCACGTACACGTCGTTACCTCGATATCGACTTTGTAGGTATTTCCGCTCTCGCTACGGACCTCGTAGACCGGGCCCACTGTTGCAAAGCGGACGTCAAACTTCTCGTTCAGTGCACGGCGAGTTTGTGGGTCGTCGATCGAGTAGCCACCTGCCTCGAGGGCAGTTGGTGGCTGGGGGTTGTCGCAGGGGACGATGAACTCGTCGCGATGGTTGCGTTCTTGGCTGCACTTTCTGCAACGCCAGTAGCGTGTGCGATATTCGTAGCCATCAGTGAGATTGAGTTCGTGTACGGTGTTGGCTCCGTGCCTGGTAACCACTCGTCGATCGCGACGAGTTCGTGTCCGTTCAGCCGGGCAACGTCCCCTGGATAGCTGCGATCGCGGTCGCTCGTGTGCTCGTCTGTCGGTGGATCTCGATGCGGATCGCTCTAGGGTGGTCGGTTTGTACTCATTCGTGGCCTCGAGGCACACAAATATGCGCCTCAAGCCGCTCGGGCGCAGAAAAACTGGCTTGTCACGCTTGCTCTATAAATGAGCAAGGCGAGTGCTCGGGGTTAAGCCCCGAGGCGGTTCACGATGTGGTTGAACTGGCTGTGGAGTATGCGTTACACGTCGAAACAGGGCACAACCAATCGAGTGTTCAGCCCAATCGGCCGCCATCGCCGTTCCAGTAGTGCCAGTCGTCGACTGCTTCCCGAGTATCGGGATCCACATCGAGTACTTCGAGCTGTGACAACGGTACGCCAAATTCCCGATCCATCCACTTCACGAGGACGAACATCTCACGGCTGCTGACGACTTTGTCGGTCATTCCAATGACACGCACTTCTTCGTCCTCTCTCAGTGGCGAGATCACTCGCTTCTCGATACACTGCGCCTGAAAGGGAAAGGTAATCTCGCGTTCGAGATAGTAGCACCAGCTGATCGCCTGCTCATCTGCAGTGTAGGCATCGGTGAGTATTTCGCTCCGAATGCGTTTGTTTCGCTCTTCGTCTGTCTCCCGTCTCATGGTCGTTTCTCCTTGACAACCGCAGCTGTGTCGGTTGACGTGATCACATCGTTGTTGTCGAGAACCCCGTCGATCTCTTCAGGTTCGTAGACACCCTTGACGATGCAGTAGTAGTGAGATGGTGTACCGAAATCGTAGACCAAACTGAGTCTGTCACCTTCTTGGAGTCCGGCCCGTTCGGCGACATCCGCGATCGTCGTTTCGCTCGCTTTCGTGTATGTCCGGTCACCCGCTTCCTCGTACTGGTAGTCTGGAAGCACATTGAGACTGGAATCCAGGTATTCGTCTTCGAGACCGTACATCCGGAGGTGGAAGTCATCGAGCGTAGTGAACCGACATACAAGTCTGTCCAGTTCAGCCATCGTCGTCTCCGGCCTAACGACGATATCGTACCACTCGTCTCGTGCACGGCCTTTCTGCTTCCACCGGAGACGATACCCGACAGTTCCGATCTTTTCGGATACGTCTTCAGCGTCCCGTTCCTGATCTTTCTCTACTGCTTCACGAGTGTTCGACCAGCAATACGAGCAGATCTCTGCAGGTGCATCGCCCTCGAAACCCTCTTTATCGATATCGTGGTGAGATACAAACTCGGAAAATGGGACTCGCTGGGGTCGCGGATGGCGATGGCCTCGACTACACATCATCTCGCCGGGAGCGCTGGGAGTGAGCGAGAAGCGAGAGTCCGTCTCTGATTGGTCAGCATCCATATCGATAATGTGCGCTACTGTTCCGCTTCCGAGCTCAATCACGAATCGATCTGTTGGCTCGCTCATTCGTACTGCTCCTCAAGGTCGTCAAGTGCGCGCCAGAACTGCTCGCTATTGATTGGCGGTTCTGTCGTTGCCCGTGCTTCCAGTACGCCAGCGTACGTGTCGAACTCCTCAGGAGTCGGATCGGTCGCAAGAATGCAGTCAGCGTATCCATCGAGTGCAGTCTGTATGGTCCGTGCGTAGTGGTCGTAGGCCCCGTCGATCCAGTTGTACTTCTCGTCGACCTCCTCAAACACCGCTCGATAGACGGTCGCTGCGGCCAGATACCGGTCGCGGTCACGGTACTGCTTGGCAATCTCGAAAAATCGGGAGAAGTCGATGGCTTCGAACACGGCCGGGTCGGCGTGCTGCTCGAACAGTTGTGCGATTTCCTCACGATATTCGTCGACCGATTTGTGATCGTCGCCGAACCGTGCGAGAAACTGCTCACGCAATTCCGCGTGCTCGGCGAGTGCGTCACGGACGAACTTACGCAGGTCGTCGGTCGACACGTCGTCTAAGACTGCCTCGACACGCTCGCTTTCATCCTGTGGCGGGCTGGCGGCGATGTCCAATAATACTGCGACGACGTGCTTGCAGTCGCCGCCACCGTCGTACGGACAGGTACACCGTGTGTCGATACTTTTCCCGCTGAATTTGACAGTCACGTCGTACAGGCTCGAGCCACTGACAGTCGCGGTCACGAGGTCGTCGAACCGGTCGAGATGCTGAATACGTCCCTCGTCGCGGTAGTTTTTCCCGCGCTCGAACACTGCGTCGGTGCTCCGGTTCTCGATAGTTTCCCTATCGACGTTCATGCTCGTCCTTCGACGCGGGCGTAGAATTTGATTTCGGTGCCGAATGGGGCAGCCCGCCGGCTCAGATCGACCAGCGCCATCGTAAGCGTCACGCGAGGCGTTTGTCAAGCGGTTCGTTTGCTCGCTCACAGTGCGGTGACTGAGTAGGCACTCGGAACAATCGAAGACAGTTATCGAACGATCTCAGAGAGGAGAACCGCCGAGCTACAAGCCTGTTGTGACTAGTTCGATCGTAGTTCAATCAGATCGAATGCTAACTGTCGCAGTTCGTCGATTTCATCAATATCGGTGAGCCATCGCTCGGGCAGTGTACCCTCTCCGAACCGGGCACCTGCAACTGCGCCGGCGACGGCACCGATCGTATCTGTATCGCCACCCATCATCACTGCGTCAACAATCGCGTCTTCAGCAGTCTCGGCGGTCAGCCCGTGATACAGGCCTGCCTGCAGCGTTGTGACGACGTATCCCGAGTTCTCAAGAGAGATATCCACCGGTTCGCCACGGCGAGCGGCAGTGACCGGTTCAACAGCGTTTCGAACGTCGTCGGGCAGCTCTGAGCCGATATCATCTAAGACCCTTTCGAGAGGCTGGTCGACATCGATTAGGAGATTCGCGAGCGTCTGATTGAAAAGTGCACAACTCCACTGACACCGCGGATCTGCGTGGGTGATCGCTGACGACTGCCGACTGATGTCGACGAGTTCGACTGGCTCGTCTTGATACGCGATGGCGTATGGCGCACACCGCATCAGGCTGCCGTTGCCGGCGTTGCTACCTTCCGTGCTTGCCTCCCACTCACGCTGGCCAGCTTCGTCCCACGATTCGCCGTTCTGGATCCGTTGGAGTGCACTCGAGGTCATGATCCCGATGTCGAACGGCCCCGACCGTTTCCAGTCAATGAATCTGGTGGCGATGTCTTCTGGCTCAAATGCGCCGTGTTCTGCGAGACTCCGGGCGATACAGAGTGCCATCTCCGTGTCATCAGTGATTGTTCCCGCGGGTTGGCCGTGGGTCCCGTGGGCGAGCATTTCAGTCACCCGCCCGTGTGTTCGCTCGATTCGATCCGGCCCTTGGAATTCGACTGGGCGTCCGAGCGCGTCCCCACATGCGAGCCCCAGCAAGATCCCTTGTGCTCGTGATTGACAGTCGTTCGCCATACGCGATACACACACATCTGGTTACTAACTATTGTGGTCAGGGTGGCAGCGGCTGTTAGTAGCAAGGCAGATTGGGATCGAAACAGCCGAATTCGATCAGTATTGATTTTGCACTTTATCGATTTTACACTGAACACATAATTCATCACCAAAACACGAAACGCTATCGTAGGGACAGTCGTACTCGTCTACGTTGGCAGACTGGCGGAGTTTCTCCTGCCGCCAGATACTTTCCCAGTCATTAATGTCCATGTCAGCAGATGTGAAGACGACGTCATCATTCCGATCTGTGATCTTTGCGACTGTGACCGAATAGTGGTTCTCTTTGATGACCTCGATCGCTTCTTCGTACGAGGAACAGATGACCGTCTCTGTTCCAGTTTGGTCATCCAAGAGTCGAACGGTAATCGAACCGTCGTATTCTTCCGTCGGGTCCAGTCCAGAGCTCATAACAGACACACTCGAAATACTGTGTAAAAGCTTGGGAAGAACACGTTTCTCGAACACTGAGATCTCCACTGCAACCCGAATACTGAGTTCTCCGCCAGTTACCGATTTTGAAATAGCCAATTTCAGCTTAGGCTATTCTGCTGGTCGATCTGGGGTGGTTTCGTCTGTCCTCATTCGTGGCCTCGAGGCACACGAGTGTGCGCTTCAAGCCGCTCGGGCGCAGAAAAACTGGCTTGTCACGACCGATCAGATCCCGCTTTCGAGGCGTTCCTTCGTTGCTACTCTCGAATTTCGAGAAGGTCTGTGAGATCTTCCTTCGAGAGCGGTTCAATCTCGATCCGGCTGTCCCTCGCCGAATAATAAATCGAGGCGCTCACGTCTCGACTCTCGAACCATGCATCGAGTGCATGATAGTACACGCTGAGCTGCGTTCGATATTTCGACTCTGCATGGCGTCCCTGATCAGTTTTGTAATCGATGATCTCTGCTCGGTCGGATGTCACACTGACGAGATCAACAACTCCAGAGATCGTCACCTGATCGCCGTCACTTTCAAGCGGTAGATACACTTGTTCTTCGGCTCTGAGGGTCCCCTCGAGCGAATCGAGAAGCTCCTTGATATTCTGTTCATCCCCGTTTCGAGGATCAACGTCGTCTCCGAGAGCGTACTGTTCTGCAAACTCGTGAACCGACGAGCCAAACTCCTGCCCTCTTCCCTGACCCACGTCTTCGTAGACCTCGTCGCCCATTAGCGAGTGAGGCGAGTCCCCATCAGGACCGTTCGGCTGTGGGATCGGCACGGTGAGTTGTGACTGAACGGAGTCTGCGATACGCTCAGTATCAACTGCTGGCTCGAGTGGGGTAATGTCGACGGGCAGCTCCTCGAGGAACGTGTTCGGATCGTCGCCAGCCGAAAACAGCAGATGGTCTTTCGCCCGCGTCATTGCGACGTAGAGCAACCTGCGTTCTTCGTCGGCTTCCGTTGACTGACACCGTCTCAGGACGTCGGTCCGCCAATTGTCGTAGATGTGGGGCTCGCCATGAGCCTCGGCATAGCACTTGCGCTGGCGGAGTCCTGTGAGTTCGGAGTACGTGATCGTTCCATCCCGTCCGCCAGCAGGTGGGAACTTCCCGCTGTTCATATTCCCAAGAATCACGATCGGATGCTCGAGTCCCTTGACCGAGTGGATCGTCTGGACGGTGATCGCGTTGGTCCCTGCTGCAGCGTGGACCTCCTCGGTGTGTCCCGATTCGACCCCTTGGTCGATGAAGCGGATTAGGTCACCAAGCGTCATCGTCGTCGCATTGTGGACCGACTGAACCGTGGTGAGGATGACGTCCGCTGTCGGCCCGTCGTATCCGTAGTGATCGAATACCCGTCGTGCAATGGCATTCGTGGTCTCGAGTGCTGCGAGCTCCGTGCGGAACGCTGCCATGTTCTCGGGATAGGCCTCGTGCTCGAGGATGTGATCGATCTCGTCGAGCGTGTAGCCAGCACGCTCGAGGACGACTGCCCAACCCCTGTCCGCGTTGGTCTCGAGGATACGCAACCAGGCAAGCAGGAGTTTGGCCTGATCGGTTCGGAAGAGTTCGATGCCGCCCTCGTACGCCATCGGAAGGTCGTACTCCTCGGCGACAGACAGCAAGTCACGACCGAAGTCACGTGTGCGAGTCAACACTGCGATGTCGCCGTACTCAGGAGTGCGAAGCTCACCATCGTCCTCAACTGCGTATGTGTCGTTCCCGACGATCTCCTGAACCTTCGTTAGGATCGCCTCGTGTTCATCGTCGTGCTGGATGGCTTCGATCTGTGAGTGTTCGTGCTCTGTGTTCGATGACAGTGAGACAACCTGTTCGCGGATCGCTTCTCGATCGATTGACTCGTGGCTACTTGCTGGGTTTACAAGCGCGTGTTCCGAGAAATCGAGAATCTCCTGGGTCGACCGATAGTTTTCTTCGAGTTCGATGTTGGTTATCGGCTCGACCGGGAACGAAACGCGCTCGGCGTCATCGTTCAGGTCGGTCGTGAATCGCTCGAGACGTGAGTCGAATTCGGTGATGTTCTCGATCGCGGCATACTGGAAGGAGTAGATGCTTTGCTTCCAGTCGCCAACGACGCAGATATTGTCCGTTCCAGCGAGTAGCAGCGAGAGTTTGAATTGGATCTCACTCGAGTCCTGGAACTCGTCGATCATCACGTACTCGAACGCAAGCGACTCGCGAAGGTCGTCGTCCTCACAGAGGAGGACGAACGCGAAAAGCTGGAGGAACGAGAAGTTCAGGTAGTTCCGGCGGAGCGCGAACTCGAGGTACTCAATGTAGATATCGTGGATGAATTCGATGAGGTGCTCGCGGTCTTCAGTGAAGGCTCGCTCGGCGACCTCATCGGGAATCGCCTTCGTGCCACGTGGTCCTCGTAGCTCTGACCGATCGGGGGCGTCCGGGAGGTAACACTTGTTCTTGCCATATCGACCGAGTTTCGAGCGCAGTTTCGATTGTTTGCTGCCCCCATTCCGAGGCTGATTCAGTTCGTCAAATACAGCTTTGAACGCGTCGAAGTCGCCCTCGAGATGGCTCTTGCTGTCACGATACCAGCCGTCGGTAGTCGGGAAGACGCCTTTGGCTGCGAGATTGTTGATGAGATCCAGCAGCTCTGTCGGCTCCGAGAGACACCGGAACAGATCGTCGTATTCCGAATGGTCGTCGCTGAACTGGTCGATGAGCTCCCCGAAGTACTCACGCTCGATCGTCTCGTTCTCGAGGACCTGTGTTGAGCCAGTGATCGCATCGTCGATCCCTAGATGCGTGGGCGCATGGAAGCCGTGTTGCTCGAGGATATCATTACAGAGGCTGTGGAAGGTCTGGATCGGTGCGTCCTTCAGCGCCCGCATATCGTAGTCGCAGTTGGTGACGATGCGGTCTTTCATCTCCGTCGCTGCGTTGCGGGTGAAGGTAATTAGCAGGACGTCATCCGGCTCTACGTCGTTCTGGGAGACGATATTCGCGTAGCGACGAGTGACTGTGAACGTCTTGCCGGTCCCAGCGCCGGCATCAACGAGATACAGCCCTTCTGTACTCTCGATGAGTTCACGCTGTTTCGGGTTCGGTGCTGTCATCGACTCACCTCGGTCTCGTCAGCCGGGGCATCGGTTGCGCGCTCTGTTGTCAGAATCATATCGCGGTTGTCCACGTATCGGTAGTTCGGCTCACCTGCTCGTCCCTCGACGGGGAAACGAGACTCCCCACGGCGATATCGGTTCAGTTCCGCGAGTTGGTCATCGATGAATCGCTCGAATTCGTCGAGATCCTCGACGAAATAGCCCTCTTTGCGATAGCCACACAGGTGCCTGAATGCCTGCATGCAGCCATTTGTGACGTATTTGTAATCGCCGACGGCTTCGATCATCCGCTCGAGGAGTGCGTTGCCGAACGGTGAATCGGCCATCTCCTCTGCATCCCGCGTTCTGGGTGGCTGGTGTGCATCAAACGCTGCCAGATATTCTTCGTAGCTTGTCTTTGAGAACGTCTTGTTGCAATCGTTCGAGGCATCTTCGCGGAGCTCTTCGAAAACGGCTCGTGACTGAACGAATTCGTCGAACGGGGTCGGACGGTACGTGACTGTCGTCAGGCAGTCGTCGAGAGTCCCCTCGCCCGTGACGACGTCATCGAGCGTCTCGAGGAAGTGGAAGAAGGTGAACTCGAGTTGCTCATTCGGTCGCTGGCTCCGGTAGTAGGTGAGGTAGAGCAACGCCTGGAAATTCGGGCGATCGCTCGGTGGATCAATTGCTGCGCGTTTGATTACCTGTGACGATGATTTCTTGCTTCCACTTTTGAAGTCGACCAGCTGTGTCGGCGACTGTACGAGGTCGATCTTCCCTTTGATCCCACGGTCGTCGTCCTCGAACCATCGTTCGGTCGCTGGGGAGTCGACCGGTCGGTCGAAGTATGTCGCGAAGACGTTGTCACTGCTGCTCGTGGGTGTGTGGGAGTCAGTATCCGACGGTGCATTCCTCTCGAGGTAGTCGGCGATCGTCTCGAGGCCAACGCGATACGTCGTTTGTCGGGCGGCCAGATCGACATCACGGTGGAACGCCCGTGTCTCCTCGATCATGACATCGACGACCTCCTCGATGACAGCGTCATCGACGAACTTGGGATGGTTGACGACGAACTCTGCGAAGTCGTGGAAGAGGTTCCCCTCAACGAAGTGGTCTTTATCTGGGTTGTCGACGAGCCGTCCAAACAAGTAGTCTCGAGGGCAGTTCGCGTATGAATTGAGACTCGATTGGCTGAGTGCCGTCTCTGGCTCGGTCTCGACGTTGATTGGTTCTTTGTCGAATCCTGCGCCTGTCGACCGAAACGTCCGTGCGTAGCGAATCGATTCGAAATCACTGAAACGCTCGAACTCGGTTTCGAGGAGGCCTTCGAAGTACAGACACGGCGTTACGGGTGTCCCCCCGGCAGTGTCCTGGACGAGATAGTACTGGTCGACACCACTCTGGAGCAGCGACTGGAACTGATCGATATTCCGCTCGAATTCCTCGTCATGATCGACCCATGGTCGCTCTGGTGACGTGTGCGTCCAACTTTCGTCAAGGCCGAGGTAGAAGACGACTGGCCGATCAACAAACGACGCTGATTTCGCATCGGCCAGCAGGACGCCCTCGTTTTCTCGGTCGATCGGGACGTCGTAGGTCTCGAGATAGAAGGTGAGTCGATCAATGGTATCTTCGGTGATCGCCTCGTTGAGGAGTCCGAGATGGTCGAGTTCCTCGCGGAAGGTCTCGAGCGTACACTCGGCGCGGTTTTCGTAGGCGGTTAGCGCGTCACCGATCGTGAGCGCTGCTGCCCGATCGCAGAAGTCACGGAGCCACTCGAGCTCGGGAGCGTCGACCTCGAAAAGCCGCTTTTCGTCGTGATCGACATCGATAGTCATCCCGAGACGGGTTAGGAGCGGTTTCACACTCTTGAGGCGGGTATCGGATCCTGCAATCGTGCTCCGGAGAAGCTGGATAACGGCTCGATGATCCTGATCGTCGGTGAACGATGGGCCGCCGTAATATGGAATCTCTGTCGCTTCAAACGCGGACTCGATGAGTGGTGAATACTCACTATTCGCATCGAGAACGACTGCAATGTCGTCGGCGTTCTCTGGGGTGACCGTATCGAGGACGGCATCGACGATTGCTGCTGGTGAGTCAAAGATTCGGACGGGAGGCAATTCGAACGAGTCGTCACAGAAGCGATCGACAGCGTCGTATTGCGGGGGAAGAATCGATCGCTCGAGATTCGTCAGTTGCTGTTCGCCGATGACGGCGACTGGTTCGTACTCCTCGCGGTCGATTTGGTAGTCAGTGAGCGTTCGCGACGTCGTTTCGAGTGATTCGATACAGTCGACGACGGTTCGTGTTGCTGGCGTATCGAACGTATCGTACTCGAGAATTGAATCGGGGCTGCCCTGATACTCCCAGCACTGCAGCACGTTCCCGATTGCGTAGGACGCCTGCTTCCAACTGAGATTGTTTTGGCTGGTGACCTCGAGGAAGGCCAGCCGGTCTTCTGCAGTTTCTCGACGTCTGGCAGCGAGTCTGCGGGGTGTGATCGCGAACGGGCCGAAATGGGGGTGCTCGAGTCGTCGGTTGAGTGCACTTGCTAACGGGGCGTCGGGGACGATGACGAGATCGTATTCGGCTACCTCCTCGTATAGCCGACCGATCGGTTTCGACCGCTTGATTGACACGACGCATAGATTCTAGTATACAACAATAAGTCTGTATATAGTGAAAAACTAGCAATGTGGGGTTTTCTGAGGAGTGGTCTGAGAGATCGCATCTCTTTCTCAGATATGATGAACACCGCGTTTCAACCTCCTTGGAAACTATAGTGGAGTAGACTTGTTTTTGAGGAAAGAGCGCACTCGGCGAAACGCGAACTTGGCAGCGCCCCGTAGGCATATGTGACGGGTCAGTGTAGTTCGACAAGAATCATGCCAGATTCATCTAACGTGTCATTTCATCGGTCAGGCGAGCTCGATGCGGAGTCATCGACGCTGATCGAAGGGTTGCCGGGACATGGACTGGTTGCGTCGATCGCCGTCGATCAAATCACAGATCAGCTTGGACTCGAGGAGTATGGGTCGATCCGGTCGGATTCCTTTCCGCCTGTGGCATCGTTCACGGACGGAATGGTTCAGGATACGGTACGCGTCCATGGCGGAACTGATCCGGATATTATGACGCTGAAGAGTGATGTCCCAATCCCGGAAGACGCGTTCGCCGATCTGAGTCAGTGCGTTCTAGAGGAACTAGTGGACAACTTCAGCCGAGCGATCTTCCTTGCCGGTGCGCCGGCCCAGTCCGAGGAACAGCAGGGCGATGTCATCGGCGTTGCGACGACCGAGACGTTGAAGACGGACCTCGAAGACGCCGGGATTGAGCTCGCGGAAGACTCCGGTGCCGTAGGTGGTGTGACCGGTGCACTCGTCAATGCCTGTTATCAGGCAGATGTTCCAGCAGCATTGCTCCTTGTCCGCGCAGACCCGCGTCTCCCGGATCCGGCTGCGGCACAGTCCGTGATCGAGACGGCGCTTGAACCGCTCGTCGAGTTTGATATTGATACCACCGAACTTCGCGAGCAGGCGGAGGAGATTCAGCGCCAGAAACAGCAGGTCGCACAACAGCTACAACAGACGCAGGAGCAACAGGACGAACCCGTCCGAGGAATGTTCCGGTAGTAGGGAAATCACGCGATCCAGATCAACGCGTATGAAGGATTATACCACCTTTGCGCCACGCTCTCGCAGCATTTCGAGTTGCTGGGGGCGGACGGCGAGCTGGTGTGACCTACGCTGGTATGACGGTCGCCGGCGTCGACAGGAGGGCGACACCGAGTGCGGCGGCAGCCGTGCGCCGGGCGATCGAACTCATTTCCACGGGTTCGGCACGAGGTCGGCCTGTATCTCCGCACCCACCTCGATCCGGCAGTCGGATCGCGGTTCTGCCACACAGAGCAGGACGTAACCGTCCTGTCGGTGTCGGGGTTTCAACCCCCGCGGGCGTTTGACGTGGACGAGGTCACCCTCCAGCAGGCGTCCAGTGCAGGTGGCGCAAGCACCGTACAGACAGCCGTAGGGGACGCCGAGGCCTGCACGCTCAGTAGCGTCGATGACCGTCTCGGCCTCCCGAACCTCGACGGTCGCCTCTCGACCGTCGCGCCACTCCAGAGTGACTGTGTGGGGCATCGGCGGCTACTGCCAGACGTCGCTGGTGCAGTCGCCGCCGGGCCAGCGAATCTCGTGGGCGCGGGCCGGGCCACCCGGGGCGTCGCCGAAGTCGACAAGGAAGTCCTCGTCGAGTTCCATCCGTCCCTCGTCGGGGTAGACGTCCGCCTTCATCATCAGCGACCCCTGCTCGCCAATTTCGGGGTAGAACTGGTTGTCCCACGAGGAGAACAGGGACGTCGTCCAGTAGACGCGCTTGCCGTCGCGGGAGAGCTGGAGCATCTGGGGCGCGCCACGGATTTCGGTGCCATGAATCTCCTGTCGGTCGGCGAAGTTACCACCGGCCCAGACCCGATCGACCAGCCGAGGGTTGCCGAAGTCGCTCACGTCGTACATCCGCATGTCGCCGTGCAGCCAGTTCGAGAAGAACAGGTACTGGTCGTCCAGCGAGAGGACGATGTCCGTCACGAGACCGGGGACGGGCATGTCCCAGTCGGGATGCTCGCGGGACTCGACGTCGATGACCTTCTCCCACTCCCACACGCCGTCGCTCTCCTCCCAGAAGCGGAGGATGTTCGAGGAGAGCGCCGCACCGACGTAGCCTTGGGTCTCCTCGGGATCGTGCGGCATGCGAATCTCCAGCGGAATCTGCCCCTCCTCGCCGAAGTTCAGGGTCTGCTGGTGCTCCTTGTTCTCCCAGTCCCAGATGTGGATGCTGTCGCCGTACCTACCCTCCTCGACGTCGTCGAGATCGAAGCCGGGATAGTAGGTATTCGGCGCGGCCCACTCCGTCGAGATCATCACGTTGTGACGGGGCTGGTACCAGTAGTCGTAGTTCATCTCCATGTCGCCGCGATCGGCTTCCCAGTGGCCGTCGATGGAGAAGTCGCTCTGGTCCAACTGGAGGAAGCCACCAGGGAGTTCGCCGTTGGCGTCACCGAGCATACTGATGACGACCTTCCCACCGGGGACGCAGTGAACCGTGTGCGGCGCAGACAGATCGTATTCGAAGATCTCCTCGGGTTCGATGACCTTCTCGATCTCCATGTTACGCGGATCCTCGGCGTCGAGGATGTGGATGCGGGAGGACCGCTGCCCGGGGACAATGAGGTGATCGCGCATCAGTCCCTCGGTGTGACACGATGACGAACAGGAGTTCCAGCCGAAGTGGTGGAGTTCGTCGCCCTTGTTCGGCATCTCGACGGTGTCGACCAGTTCGCTGTACGTGTCCGATTCGGGGTCGAGGTCGACGACGCCGATGAAGTCGGAGCCGTCGACGTCCATTCCGACACGGAGCGCGATGACGAACGCCGTCTTCTCGCGCTCCGACTCGGTCCGCATCGCCGCGGGCGTCGGATAGCCCGGTCCCTCTACCTCGTGGTGTTCGTGTCCGTGCTTCTCGGCCGCGCTGCTGGGTTCGTCAGCACTCATGCGAGACAGTGACAACCACATGATGGGCATAAATAATAATTGAGTTGTCGAGCGACAACTCGTGTCGGTCGCTTGACCTTAGGGAAACCTTATGCGCTGGCTGGCGTACTCCCGGGGTGTGTTCGTGGTGTCCCACGACAACCGGGTGGGTTCCTGATGCGTGAGTTCACGTTCGATATCGTGTACGAGACGGGTTCCGATCCGGTGATGGACGTGTTCATCGAGCATCCGACACTCGTCGCCAAGGCGTTATACGGCTGCGTAACCGAGGACCGCTTCTGGCGCATCGAGCGGCTGATCGGTCCGACGGCGGCGCTCGACGCGGTCGAACGACTCCGCCTCGACGAGACGGTACGGACAGCGTCAGTGACCGAAGCGGACTGTTCGGCCATGCGGTACCACGACGTGCTCGACCGCTCGAACAATGAGCGGGTGATCTACACCCACGTCGAGGACGTTGAGGACGGCGAATCCGTTCAGACGCTCGCCGGTCGGTATCTCCCTCACGGATCACTCTACTGCACCTCGCGTCGGGAGAATCGTCACAGCTGGCGCATCTTCATGAAGTCTGACGAGAATGTGGGCCTGTTGTACGACGCTCTCGGCGCGAATCTGCGGGCGGGACTTGCCCTTCGTATGGGTCACCTCCGCGACGCCGAGGGGTGGGGACACAACTCCTTGGGGTCGGTGGTGCTCCCCCCGGACCAGCGGACAGCGATGCGCGCGGCCCTCGATCACGGCTACTACCGGACGCCGCGAGAGGTCACGCTGGACGACCTGGCCGGAGAGCTCGACGTGCCACGGTCGACGCTCTCCTATCGGTTGCGTCGGGCGGAAGAACGGCTCGTGTCGGGATATCTCGGCGAGACCGGATAGCTCCTCGTTTAGCCAGGTCTCGTCGATCCACTCGTAGTCTTGGAGTTCGTCCTCGTGGAAAAAGAGGTCGATCTCCCGTTCGTTTGCGCCCTCGCCTTCGTGGTCGGAGCCATGGATGATGTTCCGACCGAAGTCGCCGCGGATGGTGCCGGGGTCGGACTCGGCGGGGTCCGTCTCGCCCATCATCGTCTGGACCTGCCGGGTGGCGTCCTGGCCCTCCCAGACCATCGCCATGACCGGACCAGAGGTAATGAACTCGACGAGATCGTCGCTTGGGACGGTGCCGAAGCGCCAGCGTCTCTCGGTCGCTGTCGCAGTCCTTCAGCTCGAGCGAACGGAGCGCACCGAGGCGAATCCCGTATGCCAGAGGATTTCGAGAATGACGTGGGGGAGAGGCGTGCTTGAACAGCCGCAGGTACGAGAGCAGTTCAACGACATCCTGATGGCTGAGTACGAGCAGGGCCTCGACAGGAGGTTCATTTCTTTGTTTTCGTTCCAGTTTCAGGTTAATTGGCTCCCAGTTCATTTTTCTACCCCAAGGTGTGGTTCCTGCTCATATCGCATCGGCTCTTGTTGAGATGCGAGTAACAGGCGGTGGGGCAGAAGTCTTCACAAACTCTGTACGTGCCGATCTTGGTTCTACGGATAATCAAATTTTCCACTGCTGATCTACTGAGAAGATCGGCTGATCCGGACTTGTTTATATGTCTGACTCAATCCAAGATCCGCCGAATATGGCCTTGAGACGTATTCTGCCCCACCGCCATAGCACACCCAACTGTATTTCACAGAGGGCATCACTACGACGACCTATAGACCATAATACAAAGCCTCGCCGTCCACGGCAGGGATACGCGCCGTCACCAATTCTTCGCTAATGGTGGAACGTGTGGGTCACTGATACTGGCGCGTTCGAATGCCAGAAAGGAGCGTTGTGGGGTTAGTGGCCCGAAAACACTTTTCAATAGACTGTCCTGTTGGATAATGGTCACGGCTGCGACTCACTGCCAACAGGCCATGACGTCGACTGCTCAATTAAAGCCTGTAGGAGACACTGCGTGGACGTCGGTGCGGCTTGGACACGACTCGATACGAGTTCGCTCGGCATCGTATTCGATGATACCGAACTGGTTCAGCATGGGAAGATGAATGTGATTCAGTGTCACTGCCACGTGCGTGACGTCCTCATCGTCAGTCGAATCAAGATCGCGTTCTCGCGCGGCGATCCCCGACGCCAGTTCCATCAGGTCGACCGGCTCAGTTTGTCCCATAAGAATATCAAGTGTCTGCCGGCGTCGGTCGGCTGCAAACAATCGATACCGCTCTCTTTCGGGACGATCCTCCAAATTGGTGTGTGTCTCCGTAGAGTCGTATATGTGCTGGGGCATAGTCCTTTACAGTGACCCAGCATGCGTAAGCATATACTAGATGTGATTAGGTAGTTCCCCGACTGAATCGTGGTTCGGCGCTCACTGCGGTGGTCCGCGAGATGAGCAAGCGGCAGGAACGCCGTCCTTACACACCGGACTTTCTTCCGCCGGCGGAGGAGTTATCTGCCCGACTCGCTCTAGAGCGCGCAATGACAGCTTCCGCGTTGACCGAGAGTCTTCGGGAAACGCTTGCGTGTTTCGATAGCACCGGAGAACCGCGGACGACCACCGAGGTGGCAGACCAGCTCGACCTCGGCCGACGGAGCACCTACGGCCGACTCGAGCGACTCGTCGAGCACGATCGGCTCAAAACCAAAAAGGTCGGTGCGAGTGCCCGTGTCTGGTGGCGACCCTCGTCAGTGGCCGATCGATCGATTAGTGATGGAGAGTCACCGCCCAGTACCGAACTCCCAGTCAACGACGTGCTCGACGACGCCGAAATCGGACTGTTCGTTATCGACGCAGATCTCGAGGTAGTGCAGCTCAACAAGACAGCCGAGCGGTACTTCGACCTCGAGCGCGAGCGCGTACTCGGCCAAGACAAGCGAGATCTCCTCACGGAACAGTTGGCCCCGTCCGTCGCAGACAGCACGTCGTTTGCTGACACCGTGCTGGGGACCTACGAGGATAATACGTACACTGAACGGTTCGAGTGTCGCATCACGGCGGGAGAGAACCGCGAAGCACGCTGGCTCGAGCACCAGAGCAAACCGATCGAGTCTGGCACGTACGCCGGCGGGCGCATCGAACTCTACTACGACATAACCGACCGGAAACGCTCGGAGCATGACCGTCACATGGAACAAACACTCCTCGAGCACGTCCTCGAGACCAGTCCGATAGGAATTGGCATCTTTGACGCTGACGGCGAAATACGTCGCGTGAATCAGCAATTCGCCGAGTACCTCGGATTGGGTGGGGACGATCCCACAACGTACGTGCTCGGCGACGTTCCCCTGTTCGACGAGGATGGTGAAGAAATTCCGTATGCAGAGCGACCGGCAGCGCGGGTACTCGCAACCAGCGAGTCAATCGCCGACCAGCATATACAGGTCGACAGTCGCGACGGCCAGACGCGGTGGCTCTCCGTGAACGCCGAACCGCTCGACGACGGCGTTATCGTCACAACAGCCGATATTACGCAACTCAAAGAGCAGGCACAGCGCCTCGAGCGCCAGCACGACGACCTTGAGGCCGAACTCGACGCAGTGTTCGAGCGGATCGACGACGCGTTCTACGCGCTCGACGACGACCTGCGATTTACCTACGTCAATGACCGTGCCGAAACACTGCTGGGACACTCCGGGTCAGAACTACTGGGCAGGAACATCTGGCAGGCGCTGTCCATCCCCGACGATGACCCGCTCCGTGACCGATACGAGACGGCGCTAGCTACCCAGACGGCGACGAGTTTCGAACGCTACTCTGAGCCGCTCGACATCTGGGAGATCGTGAGAGTGCACCCTTCGGAGTCCGGCCTCTCAGTGTATTTCACCGATATTACCGATCAAAAAGAGCGTGAACGCGAACTCGAGGAATCGGAGCGTCGCTACCGAACGCTTGTCGAGAACGTCCCAAATGGCATGGTCGCCCTCTTCGATGACGATCTCGAGTACACACTTGCCGGCGGGCAGCTAATTGAACAGTGTGATATCGATTCGACCGACCTCGTTGGAGCATCAGCGGGGACGTTGGTGGAAGAATCGACGGCCCGCGAACGAATCGAAGCCAACTATCGGAGTGCGATCGCTGGCGAAACGGCGACGTTCGAGATAGAGTGGAACGACCGTGAGCTGTGGATGCAGACAGCCCCCGTGACCGACGACGACGGTGATGTGTTTGGAGGCATGGTGATCGGCCAGGACATCACCGAGCGCAAGCGACAAGAGCGCCAGCTCCGCGAACGCGAGGCCACCCTCGAGCGAACGATACAACTGCTCGAACAATCACAGCAACTGGCGAGCGTGGGCGCCTGGGAACTCGATATGGGCACGACGCCCGCCGACCTCTGGTGGACCGACGAAGTCTATCGAATCCACGGTCTCTCGCCGGATCAAGAAGTCGACCTCGTGGATGGGATTTCGTTCTACCACCCCGAGGATCGGCCACGGATCCGCGAGGCGGTTGAGCACGCGATCGAGGATGGCGACCCATACGATCTCATACTCCGAATCGAACCAGCCAACGGCGGCCTGCGATGGGTTCGGACCATCTGCAACCCAGTGCAAACCGACGGCGAGGTGGTTGCACTCCGTGGCGCGTTCCAAGACATCACCGAGCGGATCGAGCACGAACAGGACCTCGAGCGCCAGCGAGAGCAACTCGCCGCACTCAATAACCTCAACGACGTCGTCCGCAGCATCACCGACGAAGTCATCGATCAGTCCACACGCGCGGAGATCGAACAAGTCGTCTGCGAGCGTCTCGCCGAGTCGCAGTCGTACCTGTTCGCCTGGATCGGTGATGTCGATGTCTCTTCAGAGACAGTGACCATGCGAGCGGAAGCCGGCGTCGAGGGCTATCTCGATGAGATCACGATCTCTGCCGACCCGGACGACGAGCGCAGTCAAGGGCCGACAGGTCGAGCGATCCTTGAGCGCGAGATCCAGACGACGCAGGATATCGAAGCCGATAGTAGACACGACCCCTGGCGCGACCATATCAAACAACACGGCTTCCGCTCGTCGGCGGCAGTCCCGATCATCTACGAGGACACCGTCTATGGAGTGTTGAACGTCTATGCAGACCGACCGAATGCGTTCGAGGACCAGGAACAGACAGTCATCAGTCAGCTGGGCGAGGTGATTGGCCACGCGATCGCCGCCACCGAACGCAAGCGGGCGTTGATGAGTGACGATGTCGTCGAACTCCAGTTTCGCATTCGTGATATTTTCGACGTCACTGAAAGCGATGCCCCAGCCGACGGCTCGATCAGAATTGACCACACAGTTCCCATCGAAAACGACGAATTCCTCGTCTACGGGACAGTCACTGACGACGCTATCGAGAGTTTGAATGGGCTCGTCGATGCACTCCCCCACTGGACTGCTGTCACCTACCGGACTGACAACGAAGTGACGGATTTTGAACTCCGACTCTCCGAAGCGCCGATACTGTCGACGGTCGCCTCACTAGGTGGCGCCGTCAAGAGCGCCGTCATCGACGACGATGGCTATCAGATGACGTTTCATCTCGCGCCAAGCGCAGATATCCGGCAGGTCATCGACGCCGTCCAGGCAACCTATCCGACCGCAGAGCTGCTGAAACACAGTCAGACCACGCGTCCTGACACCACCGCTGGACGTGTCCGTCACGTGCTGACGGACGAACTCACCGACCGCCAGCGAGCAGCCCTCGATGCCGCCTATCACGCGGGCTTTTTCGAGTGGCCTCGCGATGCCTCCGGCGAAGAGATCGCCGACTCGCTCGAGATTGCGCCGGCGACGTTCCATCAACATCTCCGCCGAGCACAGAAGGAAGTCTTCGAATCGTTGCTCTCAGGACCGGCTGCTGCCTGAACACGCCTAAAACGGCTGTGTTGAATCACCGGACAGCGGCGGGATAGGTCGCTAAATCAAAGATCCAGCTATATCAGTAATAAGTTCCCTATGAGATCGTAGAAATTGGTATGTTTGGCATCATAGAGGGCGTCATAGAACTCTTCCCGCGATTTTATTACACCTAATTCTACATCGAATTGGCTAATAAGTGAGTATGCGAATCTAATGCTGACACTTCTATCAGCTACCAGTGATGTTGCTACACATAGTGTCTGCATTCTCCATGGTTCATTTCCCGTTGGAGTCAAATACACAGAATAATTATTAAATAAAATATATAAAAAGTTTCCAGTGGTGCCTATTAATAGCGTTAGTTTCAACTCTCAAAACCTGCTATCACTCGCAAGACTTCTCTGCCGCCTCGACGAGGGCATCGCTATCGAGCGCTACAGCAAACTCCGCATCGAACACCCCCTGCCGACAGCGAACCATTAGCCGTCTCCGAGGGAATGCTGTCGTGCTGCGTAGAGGTGTCGAATCGCGCCGACAGTAAAGGCGAGTGCGCCGAGGATCATCGGTGTGTCTCCAAGCGTTCGTGCCCATAGTAGCGTCTGGACGTGATCTTGCTCGTAGAACTCGAGGCTCCGTGCGGCAGCATATCCGTCCTGATAGGCGGTCTGCAACTGTACGAATCCAACAGGGAGTAACGATGCGACGGACATGATGACGAGTCCGACGTTCGTCAGCCAGAACGCGCCCCGGAACCACGTCGGATCCCACGCCGCTTCGGGTGTGACGACACGCAGAATATACGTGCCGAGACCGAGTGCAAGTAGCCCGAATGCGCCGAACAGCGAGGTATGAGCGTGTGCAACGGTCAGGTAGGTTCCGTGTTCATAGTAGTTGATAACCGGGAGATTGATGAAGAAACCAAGCACTCCACCACCAACGAAGTTCCAAACGCTACTGCCGACGATGAACAAGAGTGGTATCGTGTAGGGAAATGCCTCGCCTTGAGCTTTCAACGACCGATATTCGCCGAAGCTTCGATAGAGGACGAACACGAGCGGGACGAACTCGAGGGTCGAGAACGTTGTTCCAAGCGGGACCCAGAAGTCGGGAAGGCCGACCCACCAGTAGTGGTGGGAGACACCGACGATTCCTGCCGCCATGATCGCGAACACTTCGAAGAGAATCGCTTTTTCCGCGTCACCTCTCTCGAGGAGATCCATCGACACCAGTGCAACGGAAATCACAGCGGTGACGAAGAACTCGAAAACGCCCTCGACCCACATGTGAACGACCCACCAGCGCCAGAACTCCGTGACTGCCATGTTCGTCTCGGGCGTATAGAGCATGCTCGCGGCGAACATGAGTGCGATCGAGCCACCAGCATAGGTCATGAAGTGGCCCAAGCCAGTCAGCGGTTCATCCAGTTGGCGGACGCTACGGAGTACTAGCCCCGTCCAGCCGACGAAGCCGCCGAGCAGCCCAACCTTCCAGAGTCGACCGACTTCGAGGTACTCGAGACCCTCAGATCCGAGCCACCACCAGAGATCACCGTCCTCGGGTGAGCCGAGTTTGCCGTGTGTGCCGAGCCAGACGCCCGTGAACGCGCCGACTGTCGCGAGTACGAGCACGCCAAGCAGTGCAGTTGTGCCCTCGGCCTGCCAAGGTGGATCGCGATCACTGAACAGTCCTGGCAGGAAAAGCCCACCTGCGAGCCACAGCGTCGTGATCCAGAGGATACCGAGGTTGACGTGCCAGGTACGACCGACGGAAAACGGCAACAGCGAGACGATGTCGATCCCGAGTGCGTCCCCGATACCGTAGAATCCAGTCCGTTCGACATAGTAGTGGGCGAGCAGCGCACCAACGAGCGCTTGTGCGACGAACAGCGCCCCGGCGACGGGGACGTACCACGCTGCAGCGTACTGGGTCGGCGTGATCGATACTTCATCAGGGGAAGGGACGTCGATGAGTTCGGTCGTCGGTTCGGCGAAATCGAACGAGTGGTACGCCCAGACGCCAGCGCCGCCGCCAGCGATGAGGAGGATGACGCTGACCGTGCTCCAGACCAGTACCTGTCCTGTCGGTCGGTTTCCGGTTGCAGGCACGTACGGCCAGTCGTTCGTATAGGAGTGATCCGAGCCAGGCCGGTTGGTGTGGGACATCCACGCCGTCCAGCATGCGAAATCAGCGATTCGTTTAGCATGGTCGACCGATCCGACGAACTTCGACGGAATCCCTCGTTCCGGTGAGCCGCCGTAGTACCGGTCGACGTACTGGTCCCGAATACGATGATGGGCATAGGCTTCGGCCGCTGAGTACTGGGCAATTGATCTCTCCGGAGCATCTGCGTCGAGTTCCTGTTCGACGCGTTCTGCGATGACTGCCTGCTCGTCATCGTCAAGTGCGTCGAATGAATCAGCACCGTGCTGGCGAGCGTAATACTCACGCATGAACTCGGCTTTTAGCGCCAGCGCATCCGCGGTGAGATCGACCCCGAAGTACGAGCCGTTACCCAGGATCGAGCCCAGGTTCATGAGGCCGTTTGCCTGGAACGCTTTCTTGCCGAGTTGTACTTGCTCGTCCGTGACGATCGGTTCCCCATCCGGTCCGCGAATCTCGTCGGGAATCGGCGGTGCACGCTTGTGAGATACCCACGCCCCAAGCCCCATCGCGATGAGATTAGCGATGAAGAGCGCGACGAGCGCCAATGAGCCGGTCGACTGTGACCGAAGTGCTGCGAGATCGATTCCCCCGTCTTCGTTTCCAGTCTCGAGTACCAGATTCGAGAGGATCTCGAATAAGACACGCTCTCGTGTGGCGGTTCGGCTATCTCCGTTCGTCAGATTCGACGCCAGGGCCGGGAGCACACGGGCGAGGGCTCGATCACCGCCCACGTTGTCTGAGAGGAGTGCCGTTGCTACAAGCGCCATCGCGGCAGCTGGTCGATCAGTTTTTCCGTCTGACAGGGTTGCGGTCGCGTCGCTCGACTGAGCACTCGGTTTCTGTGAGCCCTCGATTCCAGCTACGTCACGTGACTGGTCACTGACTATCTGTGGTACCTCCTCGGTCAGCGTTCGTTCGAGTGCGTGGCCGACGACAACGGCGTCCCGCTGGAGGATGTCCTCGAGAACGCGGTCGATGGACTGATCCGTCTCAATATCCAATTCTGTACAGAAATGAGAGTACGCTTCTGTGAGCCCGTAGTCGACTGTCTCCGTCGCGTCTGACTGCGATCCCACATCCGACTCCGCCGACGGCTGTCCCGAATTGTCGGCAACGAACTGCTCGAGCAACTCATCTGTACTCACGGCAGTTTCTGAGGCCAACTGGTTCCGGATCGCGGTCAGTGTATCGTCGTCGAGACGGGTTGCGTTCAGATTATATCGGCGCAAAAATGACTCGAGTGTACGATCGAGTGTATCGTCGATGTTGAGATTCAGGTCGGACTGCTCACGGAGTTCGTCGACAGTTCGATCCACAAACCGTTCACACAGTTCGTTGGCGGCTCGCTCGACGAGTCGGTCGCGGATGCCAGTCTCAGTTCGGGTCTCAGACTGCGTCCGTAGTTCGTCTACTCCTCGATCGATAACACCGGCGACTTGCTCGCCAGCCGTACGACGGATTCGCATCGAAACACCGCTGATTGTTTCCTTTCCTGCTTCGAGACGATCTGTTACGTAATCGGTCGGATGGTCTGTCTCGGTTCCGCTGGACGAATCGCCTGTTGGCAGAACATTTGTAAGAGCCATGATCAGTGTATGCACGCCCGATATCACTAGTAGGCTCGAAACTGGCGGATAATGGTATACGCGTCATCTGCAAGTAGTATCCCTGCCAGCTATTGTATATGACATACCAATGATATAATTCCCGTTGATATACCCATACATTATAACAGAACTACTACATATAGAGGACTAAACCTATCTCATAGAGGGGCACTGCTAGATTGAGGTTAAACTGAGCAGAGTTCTTCGAGGGAAGTGGGAACATGCTGTTCGAAGAACTCCACGTCGATGTAACGAGTTCTTCTGATGTGGATTTTGGATAGTGATCGGACGCGCACGCCAGCCTGATCAGCCAGGCTGGCGTGCGCTGTCCATGCTGGAGCGGCCTCATTAGCAGAGTGTCGAGACCTCTGTGAGCGGTTCGGTGTCGAACGACGCCGAGCGACGATTCAGCACTGGTACCAATCCTACGCTGATTATTACAAGCAAGACTTCACAGCAGAACCGGACCGTGTTGCAGTCGATGAGAAACAGATTCAACTTGGAAACGAAGAGAAAGCGTGGCTCTACGCCGCGATTGATGTCGATTCAAAAGTCGTGCTCCATGCATGTCTTTCGAAGCACAGGAGCTGAAAGAGAAACACCGCGTCGCGAGTGATCGGGGTTTGGTTTGAATACTCAGTACTTCACAAAGCCGCTTAGTTAGAACGTCTGCTTGCTGTGAATGTGCCTAGCAAACAGCAGCAAGCAGACAGTGAAATCCACGAGGACCAGCTTCTTAATTTTCTCGTCAACGTTCTCACCGGCGCGTTTACTCTTGACCTCAGTGAGAACGCTGAAATCGACCCAGAGGACATTTTCGAGGTCCCGTCGGCGCGACCTCGATCTCCTCACTCTGTAAGGAGAGCAAAGACGCTCCCTCTGCCAATGACGTCCTCTACCACCTCCGTTCCAAGTTTGACCTCGAAACTGTCGAATCTACGGGGAACACGCTTCTCCAACAGGATATCCTTGAAACACTCCCCAGCAGGTGGAGGTCGTCGCTGACCTCCACCTGCGACCCTACTATGGTGACAAAGACGAGACTGACGGCCTCTACTACAGTGAGGCCAAAGCAGGAACAACTGCGTTCCATGCTTACGCCACACTCTACGCCCGCGTGAACGACAAGCGCTACACCTTGGCGGGTGCGCCGTCTCACCGACGGCGACACCACCAGCGATGTCCTCGCAGAGTTTCTAGGACTGCTCAACAACTTCGATTTCGACGTTAAAGCGGTATATCTTGATAGCGGCTTCTACGACGGCAAGTGTCTCACATTGCTCCAAGCACACAATTTCGCGTACATCGTTCCAGTGATCAAGTGGGGCAGCAAGATCAAGAACGAACTCAGCACCGGTTGGAGTCGTGAGATCACTCACGATCTCACGACGTCCTACGGCGAATACGAGTGGACCGTCGAGTTTCCAGTGATGATCGACTGTACCTACAAGAACGGTCGATACGGTGAGCACGGGGTGGCGCGTCATGGCTACGCCGTCGACGCGCCGTTTGTCGATGAACCTCGACGGGCTCGATCCCATTACAGCAAACGGTTCGGGATCGAAGCGAGCTACCGTCTCTCCGAGTCAACAATCATCTCGACGACGACGCAAGATCCCACGAGACGGCTGTTATTCGTCGTACTCAGTCTCCTGATTCAGAACATCTGGCGGTACTTGCACTGGGAGTATGTGGCGACGCCCCGCCAAGGCGGGCGTCGCCTCTGGTGGTGGCCTTTCGAAGAGTTCGTCGATATGGTGACACGGGCAGCGTGGACGGCCCTTGCGGTGCGTCGGGCCGTCCCCGCGAATCGGCCACCGGACGACCGGTTCCACCGGTAACTAGTGACCGATCTTACCCTGGCGATCAGTGGTAACGCTGTCGCGTCGGCGGCGTTCAGCCGCCGACTGCGACGACCTCCTATCTCTCGTTGTGGAGTAGATCTTCAGAGTGCGAATTCGAGCTCTGGTTCGATAGTAACTCACGCTCCAGCGTCAGTTTGCTGAGGATGCTTTGTGAGGTACTGATACTCGTTTCGGAAGCGTTCGCTCGAGTCGCCGGATTCGAATAGCGTACCGGTGTAGCCACGATTCAGAAGTGACGCAGACTACTCCAGACGCGGAGTTTCTTGAATCTCTATCTTGGTAGCCAGTGTGGTACTAACTACCTTTGAAGTGAAGCTTCGTAGGCCTTAAGTAGTGGTCGGCGATTGTGTATTAGTACGAAGAAGATGAGGACCCCGCCCCTGCGGTCCGCCGTACAGACGGGATCTGATGTGAGCCTTGGTAGTTCGGTGACGCCCGATCGGTCGTTCGATCAACGGTCACCGAACGTGTGGACCCAAATGTGTGAGTGTACTTACATTCACCGCCAACTCCCCCAGCTTTGCTGGGGAAGAGCATTACATTCCGGTTGATCCTGCCGGAGGTCATTGCTATTGGAGTCCGATTTAGCCATGCTAGTTGCACGAGTTTGT